>VFHG01000247.1 GCA_009392075.1 SAR202 cluster bacterium | reverse complement strand
AGTACCGGCGTAGGCGGCTTCGGATCCGAGGACGCGGTCCAATTCGATGGCGTGTCCGCAGGACTCGTGAATCTGGAGTCCCAACTGAGAAGCGCCGACGATCACCGTGGTGAGGCCAGACGGGCAGGGCTCCGCTGACAAGAGCGCCACGGCCTCGGTGGCGGTGCGCTCGGCGTTGCCAGGCAGATCCATGGTGGCCACGAATTCCCAGCCGGAACAACCCTGCTGCCTCATGGACTGTGGGTAGGAGCGCCGCTGTACTTCGCCGATGCCCCTAGCGGTGGCCATGATACCACCGCCGGCCTCGTAGATGGTCTGCTCGACCAGTGCGCCTTCGCTGTTGGCGAAGGTTTTATGCTCTTTGATGAATATCAGGTTGCCCATTCTGGCCGATATGCCTTTGACCGAACCCATACGCTGGTCGGCTTCCAATAGCAGCCCCAATTTGTCTTCCGCTGAGATGGAGAAAGGGTCGGTCTGGATGGGCGTGATATACACGCCCTGGCTGGTCACCGGCGGCCCTAGAGATACGGTCCCGTTGCTGGACCCCGATGAAGCTTTGGCGATCTCCACCGCTAAGTCGGTGATACGGTCCACCTCAGATGGGGAGACGATATTGGTTGAGGCGAAGCCCCATGAGCCGTTGACCAACACCCGCACCCCGATTCCTAGGGAGCCGTCGGTACTGAGGGTGTCGACCACGCCGGTGCGCACCACGAACCGCTCCTGCTTGGTCTCAACCAGCCGCACGTCGCAGTAGGACGCGCCTTTCCCGGAGGCCAGGTCCAGAGCTCTGGATAAAAGATCATCCATAGGCGTGACATTCTCCATGATAGAGCTTGGGAGTGCTGTAAAAAGCCAGCATCCCCTAGAATTTTGGCTGAATCTGGCTGGCCTATATTGAACCCCGTTGATCTTCAGCCGTGGGATTGGCCCAATTTGGCAGCCGCGTGAAGATCAACCGCACTTTATCGCTAGCATTTAGATACGAGATTCTTTCGAAAAATTGACATGATAAACACTCGTAACTTATATTTTCGTATCTGCTTTCCTAGCCTGCCGGTCATGGGCGCCCAGAAAGACCCCTTGTTGCGGGCAGGCACTAACAACGGTTCGGACACGACAAGGATTGTACGTGCCGAAGGGGAAGAGGGGAAGTATCCCTCAGGTATAGAGGTACCGTAACCAGAGGATCAATGGTGGGTGACGGGTATCTCCGATTCGAAAAACGGCCGTGATTGAGCGGCCAATTCTCCAAAGGAGGCGATTTGATGAGGAAGTTGCAAAAGTTCACGATACCGGTCCTGATTGGCATTTTCTTGCTGATCTTAGCGGCGTGCGGAGGTGACGACGACAGTTCGACTACCAGTAGCGATAGTGGAAGCACCACCACCACGGCTGCCACCACCACAGGGGAGTCGTTTGAGTTCCAGTACGTTTGCGTAAACCGGACTCTGCTGCCTTGCAAAGTGATTCAAGAATTCATGGATGCCGTCAGAGCCAAGACCGATGGTCAGGTCGACATCCAGTTGACTTCTTACCCCGAGTTGGGGATTAGCGGGTTCGATATGATCCGCCTACTTGAAGACGGCACCATCGGAATGGGCGAGATCTACAGCGGTTTCGTCGGCGGTGAGTTCCCGATATTCGAGGCTGCCAACCTTTGGGGCGCCTACGCGTCTGTGGACGAGTGGTTTGAAGCCTCCGAAGCACTGCAAGAAGATATTAAATCTCTAGTGACTCGGGAAACGGGCGGCGGACGGATCGTTGGTTTCAACTACTACTCAGGCAACTATTTCTTCACCAAGAAACCGCTTAACACGTTGGCTGACTTTAAAGGTGTAAAGACTCGAAGCCATAGCAACGTACTCTCTGACTTGGTCAACCACATGGGAGCGAACGCGCAGACGATGGCCTTCGCCGACGTTTATCCTGCTTTGGAGCGCGGAGTCCTAGACGGCGCGGTCACTTGCGGTTCTTGTGCTGTAGGCCAAAAATGGTTTGAAGTGACTGATTATCTGACCGGGCCGGTCCCCGGGACTTTTGCCGAGACTTTCATCACCTTTAACGCCACGTTATGGAATAGCCTTCCCGAAGATTTCCAGAACATCATCTTGGCAGAAGGTGTGTTGCACTCTGATCGAGCCAAAGCGGCCGCCCTCCAGGCAGACATAGAGGCTGAAGGTCAGCTGATTGAATTGGGAATGGAGCACTCCAATTTTAGTTCGGAAATGCTGGCGCTACTCAAGGAAGGCGCCCGCTTGTCGGTGATTCCCAATTGGGCGGAGCGTGCCGGTGGCCCCGAATCTGAAGCGGTCAAGCTCTACAACACAAAGGTCGCTCCCATCACTGGTCTATATGTCGCTTCAGACGGCAGTGTTGACGAGAAATAACTCCCGAATCTCGATTCGTACCTAAGCGAAGCGTCACAAGGGGCGTCCCGGTATTCCAGGACGCCCCTTGTGTATTGTGTGGACCATTTCTTTCTTCGGACGATCCCTTCTGCGCTGTGGGATGGGATTGGGCATTCGGGCAGTAGGATTGGATTAGTCCTGGCGCAGTTTGAAGCGCTGAATCTTGCCGGTTGCGGTCTTGGGCAGTTCGTCTACAAAGGTGAGCCACCTGGGGTATTTGTAGCGGGCCAGGCCGTCTTGGCAGTGTTTCAGCAGATCGTCTGCCAGTGACTCTGAGGCGTCTTGGGCGTTGTTTAGCACAACGAACGCTTCAGGCTTGATCAGTTCATCGGTGTCGGGACGTCCCACGATGGCGGCCTCAAGGACCTTGGGGTGCTCAATAAGGCGGCTCTCGATCTCCACCGGAGAACACCAGATACCGCCAACCTTCAGCATGTCGTCGCTGCGCCCGCAGTAAACGTAGTAGCCTTCCGGGTCTTGGAAATAGGTGTCGCCAGTGTTTAGCCACCCGTCTACCATGGTCTCCGCCGTCTTCTGCTCGTTGTTCCAGTAATATGGTGATGTCGAGTCGCCCTGGATCAACAGCCTGCCAGACTCGCCGACTGGCACGGCGCCGCCCTCATCGTCCAAAATCTTCATCTTGTAGCCAGACACTGGTTTCCCGCTGGTGCCCGGACGGTAGTCGGTCAGAGTATTGGAGATGAAGATGTGCAATGCCTCGGTGGAGCCGATGCCGTCCAGAATCAGGGTGCCCGTCTTCTTCTCCCAGCGCCGGAAGATGTCGGCCGGTAGAGCCTCGCCAGCGGAAACGCAGCAGCGGACCGAAGAAAAGTCCCGTCCGCCTTCGTCCAATGCCCGTAGTTGGGCGGCATAGAGGGTCGGCACGCCGAAGTAGATGGTCGGTTTGTGCTCCTCGATGATGTCAAAAGTCATATACGGGGATGGGCGCTGGCCGCTGAGCACCGCGGTTCCGCCGACCCACAACGGGAAAGTCATAGCGTTTCCGAGCC
The DNA here is from genome assembly GCA_009392075.1 of SAR202 cluster bacterium. The sequence goes on along the minus strand of VFHG01000247.1, from coordinate 615 downwards.
CGTAGGCGAAGAAAAGCTTGGCGGCCGAGAAGCAGATGTCTTCTTGGGTCATCCCCAGGGTATCAACGGCGTAATGGACGCAGGTGGCAGCAATGTCACGGTGACGGTGCACGGCGCCTTTGGGCCGGCCGGTTGAGCCAGAAGAATAGAGCCAGAAGCACTCTGAGTCCGCAGTGGCAGGCTTTGGCTCCATGTTCGCGGAATAATCTTCCAACATGCCGGACATTCCGCTGGGGCCCTCAGTGCAAAAGACGAATTCCGGACGATGCCCTGAGGCGGCGAGGGCGGGCGCGACTTCCGACTGGTACTCCGGCGAATAGACCAGGCCGACGCAATTGGAATCCTCGATCATAAACTGGTAGTCGACGGCCCGCAGCAACGTGTTCAAGGGCACCGGCACCAGTCCAGCTTTGATGGCCCCCCAGAAGATGTAGAAGAATTCGGGGCAGTCTTTGACCACCATCAAGATCCGGCCGCCGGGTTCCGAGGTAAATGAACTGAGCAAGTTCCCGCATCGGTTGACCCGTTCGGCCAGTTGTTGGTAGGTGACCTGTTTTTCAACGCCGTCTTCTGGGTCGTCACTGGCGTCTGTGTTGATGATGGCGGGGTAGCCAC
>VFHG01000246.1 GCA_009392075.1 SAR202 cluster bacterium | reverse complement strand
CCTAGTCAACGTCATAGGGTGCCAGGCCCGGCCACTGTGTCCGGGTGTTCCCGGGTCCGGAATTCGATTTGCGAAATAGGACATACGTGTTCAGTGTCAGGCGTGCGCTGACACCCTAGATCGCGCGTTTCTACACTCAATTCCAGTGTGAAATAACGGCCAGCCGTAAAGCGAGGCCCCGGCTTTAACTCGACAAACAAATACCCGGAATCAATCGGAATCAATCTAAGGGACAGACCCACCACGATCTGTCCCTGTTCTAATTGCATGCACAATTGGAACCCCAGAGCAACCGAACCTAATCACGGGTCCAAATAAAGGCGCGGATATCTTGGCGGTCCCAAAATCCAGCGCTACCGCAACCCGAGTCTTTCGGCGGGGCCAGGGGCAGCGGGGTCAACGGAATGAAGTCCTCAGCGGCCGGTGGTGGGGATTCGCTTCGATCAATCCCCACTGCAACCGCCATTTCTACTCCCGCACGGAAACACTGGTCTTCGACGAACGTGGTACGGTCCAGTTCCTCGTGCCGGACCCAATCTTGAGCACGACCTTGAAAGAAGACGACAACGACCTCACGTTCGAAGAAACCTGGGCCACCAGCGATTACTGGTTTCAGTCCAACAACTCCGCCCCCACTCAGCATTGGGGCGATCTCTACACTGCACTGAAAGCCTGCGCTGAAAGAAATAAGGCCGACGGGTTTGCATCCGGTGAACAGAACTTTCAGATATGGGGGTACGGTCAGTATTCCGAAGGCAGCGGCACCGATCTTAACGGCGCCTCCATGGACACCTCCAAGACCACGGTGGTGGTAGATGACGGTACCCAGCTTGAGATAGGCCAAACAGCTCTGATTGGCACGTTACAGATGCGGGTAACCGGGATTTCGGGCAGTGATCTCACGGTGACCCGGGCCATGAACGGCTCCTCTGCCGTCGCCCACGCCGACAACTCAGATATCAATATCCTCCGCTGGCCGGCCTCGGTTTAACGGGCCGCGTTGGTGCAAACGGCCAAGATCTGGCCCAGTTCAGCCGACTTTGAGCCCTGCTTCGTAGACACCGACATCGACACCGATGTACGCATCTTCCTGGGAACCGTACCGCAAAACCGCCGCATAGCCACTCCCTATATCCATTTTGGCGAACCGTAAGAGAATCGTCGGCTCCGGGCCATAGCTGTTTGTCTTGCTGGGACCAAGCGATCAACACTGGCTTCATGCCTTTTGCTCGTAGCTTGGATTTGTACCTGATGAATTTGGCGAATCGGCTTGACTTGCGACCTATTGTGGGCTAAACTGGCGCGAATCTTCGGCAGAAATATATAGTATTCTGTTTCACAATTCAGGGATGCTGAGTGCAAATCCAGCATTATTTGATAGTACGCCCAAGTCCCAAGCGGAGGATGAACGGCGGACTTTTCGTTCGGAAAATTCATAGTCTTACAGATGGAAATGGAGGAGGCTACATGTCGAGGCACAGGTTACTTAACTTTAGGACCCTACTTCCAATAGTGACGGCGCTCTTATTGGTTATCGCTGTTGCGTGCGGATCGGAGACCACAGACACATCAAAGCCGCAGGCAGCGGCGGGCCCCACGGCAGTGCCAGCAGCAAAGGCACCAGCAGCAAAGGCACCAGCAGCAAAGGCAACAGCGGTTCCATCAGGAGCAGTTCCCACGGCAGTGCCAGCGCGGGTGACCAGCGCCCAAGCCACACAGGCTCCAGTGGTAGCGGCCAAAGGTCAATATGGCGGTGTCGTCCGGATGTCGGCCTACGCTGATACCAAGGATTGGGACCCCAGGGGTTCTTCCTCCCTTTCCAGCATCCAGGCCGTTTCCCAGTTGTACAACCAACTGGTACAGATGGACACTACTGACACCAGTCAGATAGTGTGCGACCTCTGCGATAGTTGGGAAATTACCAACGGCGGAGAAACGTTTACGTTCACGATTCGCGACGGAATTAAATGGATCGACGGCGACGACCTAACCGCCGTTGATATCCATCACTCCATGCTGCGATACGGCGATCTTGACGGCCCAACCGGCCGGTCCGGTCTCTGGCGTAATTACACCTTGGAAGCGAAAAACGGCGGCGTTAACCTGATTGATAACAAGACCCTAGAGTTCAATCTGCAGTTCGCCTCCGGGGCTTTCATGAGGTTCCTCGCGGTTGACTATGTCAAGACCTTGCCGAAGAAAGCCCTTGATGTTGGCCTAGACCTGAACCAGGCTGAAACCATCATCAACAACAAGCTCGGCTCAGGCCCCTTCGTTCTTGACGAATACCAGCGTGGTAACTTCTATAAGGTTTCCAAGAACGAAAATTACTTCAAAGAGGGTCGCCCGTTCTTCGACGGCATCGACCACTTCATAATCACTGACACCGGCACATTGCTTGCCCAGTTCAAAGCCGGTCAGCTCGATATGTCCAATGGTGGTTTTACCAACCTAGCCCCGACCCAGGCTTTTGAACTCGAAAAGGATACCAACGGGGATTACAGGCCGGAAGCAGTGTCCCCTTCGGCTGACTGGGGCTTGATGTTGAACGTCAAGAAAGCTCCTTTCGACGACGCCAGGGTCCGGGAAGCCATCCAGCTCGCCATCGACTATCAACAATGGAACGACCTGGTCTTCGATAACACCTCCGGCGTAGGCTGCCCCCTCATGGGAATGGCCCACAGCTTCGAGGAATGCAACACCTGGCCTGGCCTGCGTCCCAAGGACGGCCCTGGTGGAGCCGATGACATCGCCAAAGCCAAGGCTTTGATGGCTGAGGCCGGGTACCCCGACGGATTCAAGACTCGGTATGACGTCCGTCAGGTCGGCACCTACCCCGACCAGTGCACAGTGGTCAAAGAGAACCTTAAGAGCGTGTTGGGTATTGATGGTGAGATGACTACCTATCCCAGCGCTGCTGGTTACGCGTTCTTCGGCACCTCCAGGTCACCAGACTCGGACGGTGACTGGGAGCTAGCTTGTCAGGGAGAGGGCCAAGTGGTCCTCGACGTCGACGGGATCATGGGCGGCGTCTATCTGAAGGGCGCGACCCGTAACTACACCGACTGGTCCAATGACAAGGTAGACGCCTGGTTTGACGCCCAGAAGCAAGAGCCTGATCCTGCAAAGCGCATAGAGATCAACAAGGAAATGGAGACCTTCCTATTCACCCAGGAGGACAACCATTGGATCACCCTAGGATGGGGCATCCTGCAATGGATTATCGGTCCGGACATCCGCGGCTTCAACGCCCCTGAGACGGTCCAGACGCACTTCAAGCACGAGGACCTGTGGCTCGACCGTTAATGGTCAGCTAAAGGCTCCAATGGCAGGGTAACAAGATGGTCTGCTCCGTATAATCGGGGCAGACCATCAGCAATTTGGGCGGGCGCAGTTGATCCGTCTTTGGGAGTTGCAACGTAGTATGATCATCCCGGCTGTAGGCGATCGGATTCTTCTTTCAATAGGACCGGACAGATGCAACAGTACGCGTTAAAACGGATAGCACTATTCTTCCCGACAATCGTGTTGGTCACGATTATCGTCTTCGTGGTGATGCGGCTGATTCCCGGTGACGTTTGTCTCGCTATCCTCAGCGATGGCGAAGCTACCTACACCCAAGCTGAACTTGAGGAATGCCGAATCGAACTCGACCTGAATGACCCGTTGTTCATTCAGTACTTCGACTGGATCGGTGGCGCAGTACAAGGTGATTTCGGCGACTCCCTATGGTTCAAGGCTCCAGTGATGGAGGAATTGGCCGATCGGATACCGGTCACTGTAGAGCTGACTGTGTTGTCGATGCTGATCGCTGTGGTCTTCGCCGTACCGTTGGGCATCCTGTCCTCCCTCAAACCGGAAACTTGGATCGACTACGCGGCCAGGGTCTTCACGCTGGCGGGCATCTCCATGCCCACCTTCCTGGTTGCAATCCTGATCGTTTTGGGACTGGTACATATCTTTGACTGGCTCCCACCGCTAGGTTACTATCAGATATGGGAGGATCCCCGCACTAACCTTCAACAGATGATCTTCCCGGCGCTAGCATTGGCATTCTACGAGATGGCCTTTGTTGCCCGGGTGACTCGCTCCGCGATGATGGAGATCATACGTGAAGACTACATGCGCACTGCCCGCTCCAAGGGACTCAGCGAGAGTGTGGTGGTCTTCCGCCACGGACTCAAAAATGCCCTCCTGCCGGTATTGACCACCTCCGGCTGGATCTTCGCCCGGCTATTCGGAGGGACCGTGATCATTGAGACCATTTTCCTGATTCCAGGCATGGGAAGGATTCTTATTGAGGCCATCTTCCAGCGGGACTACACGATGATTCAAGCGGAGATCGTTATCATCGCCGCGTTTATCGTGACGATCAATCTGGCTGTCGACCTAATCTATGGGTTGTTGGACCCCAGGATCAGATATGCCTAAGCGGCTGAGCCTTTGATAGCGGGACACAACCTGAGTCCAATTGATCGTTAATGGAACTACCAGCCAGACTGACCAAGGATAATTAAGATGCAGGTATTTCGTTCCGACTCAGCAGGAACAACTGAACTCTCGGTTGATTTAGCGGAACAAGTCAGGGCTAAGCCAACGGGGATTGCCGCCGCTTTTGCTTGGCTGAAGGATTTTGCCCGTCGAAAGCCGGTAGCTTTCGGGGGCGGAGTTGTTCTTGTGATGGCGATTTTCGTGGCGATTTTCGCAGCGCAGATCGCCCCCCATGCCGCTACGGATATCGGGGTTGCGGGTAAATTCCTTGGACCCGGAGCCGAAGGTACCCTCCTTGGCACTGACCAGTTGGGACGCGACATATACAGCCGTCTGATCTTTGGCGCCCGCATCTCCATGTACGTGGGCATAGTGAGCGTGCTGATCGGCATCACCTTTGGCACCTTAGTCGGGGTTACCAGTGCCTACGTAGGCGGCTGGGCTGACATCCTCCTCCAACGCCTGGTCGATGCTCTGATGGGCTTCCCCCCCATCATTCTGGCCCTGGGTCTGATGGCGGCCTTGGGAGCTTCCGTTAATAACGTAGTCATCGCTCTAGTGGTGATTCTGGTACCAGGGGCGACCCGGGTTATCCGGTCCCAGGCCTTGAGCATCAAAGAATTGGACTACACGCTGGCGGCCAGGTCCATTGGCGCAAGCTCATTTCGGATCGTATTCAGGCACATGCTCCCCAATGT
>VFHG01000245.1 GCA_009392075.1 SAR202 cluster bacterium | reverse complement strand
CGCTCAGTCTCCGATTGCGCCATCACACTCGCCGCCATAGCCGGACACGACCCAAAAGACGGGCATACCTGGGACGTTCCAGTGCCCGATTACCTGGCATCACTTTTAGGCGGGGTCCAGAGTTTAAAGATCGGTGTCATCACCGAACGTGTCCAGGGGCCGTCGGTCGACCCTCAAGTGCGTGACTTGGTAGTCAAAGCCATCGCTCAACTCGGTGAATTGGGCGCCGTTGTTTCGGAGATCGAGATTCCATTGATCGCCCAATCGGCCGCCATTTCAACCGCAGTGACTTACGGTGATGTCTCAGGCGTCCACCGTGAGGGAATCGACAACCATCTGAAAGAGTACGACTACAATCTGCAACTTCGCCTGTTGACCGGTGCAATTCTACCCGCCCAAGCCCATCAGAAGGCCGTGCGCCTGCGGCACATGCTGCGTCAGCAGATATTGGACGCCCTGGAGAAAGTCGATGTCCTCGTGATGCCCACATCGTCTATACCCGCCTCGCCGCTCCCCGAGAAAGCCGGGGTCGAGAGCAAGGAGGCATTCTTGGGGATGCTCGGTGGGCGGCGCAGCTTCACTGCGCCCTTCAATCTAGCCAGCGTGCCAGCCCTGTCGATAAACTGCGGTTTTACCTCCGACGATTTGCCCGTTGGACTGCAGATCGCCGGCAAGCCTTTCGACGAGTCAATGGTGTTCCGCGTGGCCTACGCCTACGAGCAGGCCACCGACTGGAACACCCGCCGCCCGCCGGTCTCCTAGGGCGATCACCCTTATTCTTGGCACCAAGGAGCAGCCATGGCAGAGACCCATGAGCTATCGGCGGCGGAGTTAGCCCGTCAGATCCGCGATAGAAAGATCACCCCGGTGGAAGTGGCGCAGTCTTTTCTTGAGCGAATGGACGCCCTGGAACCCAGGCTCGATGCCTGGGTCCGGGTTGATCGTGAGACTGTGTTGTCCGACGCCCAACAGCGCCAGACAGAATTGGAGAGCGGTGCCGCGACCGGACCCCTGCACGGCGTGCCAATCGGCATCAAAGACATCTATCACATCGCCGGCATCCCCACCACCGCCGGTTCCAAGGTCTACGCCGATTACGTCCCCGACGAGACCGCCGTAACCATAGACCTGCTCCGGAAAGCCGGGGCCATCATGCTGGGCAAGACGGTAACCACCGAATTCGCCTGTCTTGACCCATCCCACGCCAAGAACCCCTGGAACCCAGCCCACACGCCGGGCGGTTCCAGCAGCGGCTCAGCAGTGTCGGTAGCTGCCCGGATGTGTCCCATAGCCATGGGCTCCCAGACCGTGGGCTCAGTGCTCCGGCCGGCCTCCTACAACGGCATCGTCGGCCTTAAGCCGACCTACGGGAGGGTCAGCCGCCGTGGCGTGATACCTGTAAGTTGGTCGCTGGACACGGTGGGCTGGATGGGCCGCAGCGTGGAGGACATGGCTTTGCTCTTGCAGGTGATGGCCGGGCCTGACGAACTTGACCCGGTGGCATCGAAACTACCCGCAGGAGACTATCTGTCCGACCTAGAATCGGCGAAGACTCCAAAGATCGGGCTGATCACGTCCTTCTTCATGGAGGAATCAGATCAAGAGACACAGCAGATGACGCGAGCGATTTTGGACCAACTAAAATCCGCCGGCGCATCGGTGGTGGATGTGACCCTGCCCGAGAGTTTCGACACCGCCTTCCAAGACCAGTTGCTGATTATGGGCGTTGAGGCGGCTGCCTTCCACAAACCGATGTACGAGAAACAGGCAGCAGACTACCGGCCCAAGCTGCGGGAGATGTTGCGGCAGGGCTTGGAAACCGATGCCGTGACCTACACTAGAACCCTGGAAAGACGGCTCCGGTTCTCGGCCGATATGAGGGTTCTGGCCGAGCAGGCAGATGTTCTGCTCACTCCATCCACGCCAACCGCGCCGTTGGCCGACCTGACAAACACCGGCGACACCAGGTTCCAGGGCCCATGGACTTCGTGCGGCCTGCCGACGATCACACTGCCCGCCGGTCTGGCAAAATCTGGCCTTCCGATGGGTATCCAATTGATCGCATCGCCATTCGAAGAGGTCCGGCTATTGGCCATCGCCCGGTGGTGCGAGAAGATCATCGACGTTCAGTTGGCTCCACCGGTTGGGGCCTAGCTCTTAATAATCACGTTTTAGGAGAAATCACATGCCGCAGGCAAATATCCCCAGCGAAAACGAAGTACTCAGTTATTTCGACAAGTTTTCAAATTGGGGCAAATGGGGCGCTGACGACGAGTTGGGCGCGCCCAATTACATCACCCCGGCCAAGGTTAAACAGGCAATCGCCACGGTCCAAGAAGGAGTCCGGATCTCAATGTCCCGGACCGTTAGCTTCGAGCCATCCCTGGACGCCCCCGCTCCGCCGGTGCATTTCATGGTGGAAAGCGGCGAGGGATGGGCCAGCGGCGACAAAGTAAGCTCCCGCGCCTTCCCGGCCGCCACCGACTACTTCGGCATGATCTTTCACGGCTACACAGTGACCCACGTTGACGCGCTGTCCCATTTCTTCTGGGACGGCAAGACATACAACGGCAAGCCGGCCCACCTGGTATCCACCAGCCTGGGCGCGACCTTCGGCTCGGTGGAAGAGGCCAGTGAGGGGATTATCACTCGGGCGGTGTTGGTCGACGTTCCCATGATTCGCGGCATCGACTGGGTGGAGCGCGGCGAGGGCGTCATGATCGACGATATCCTAGCCGCCGAAGAACGCTGCGGTTTCAAAGTCGAAGAGGGTGACGTGCTGCTCATCCGCACCGGGCAATTGCACCGCCGCAACATGGAGGGGCCCGTGGACCGGGCCGCCGGCTCAACTGCCTGCCAGGCATCGGTGCTGCCGTTGTTCTACGAACGGGGCATCGCCATGATGGGCTCGGACACCGGCAACGACGTGAACCCGCCCCAGTACGAGAAGGTGCCCAGTCCTATCCACCAAGTGAGCATTACGGCCATGGGTGTCTGGATATTGGATAACGCCGACCTGGAAGCGGTCTCCGAGGCCTGCAAAGAGCGCAACCGGTGGGAGTTCATGATTTCAATCGGCCCTTTACGCCTGCACAACACAACCGGCTCCCCAGTTAACCCCATAGCCATCTTCTAGGCAATCCAATGCAATACAATTGCGGTTAGTACCTTCGGTGGCGGAGCGTTCTCGAGATGCTCCGCCATTATCCTCATAACGGTCTCGAGGTGACTCGCACGACCTGTCATTCCGTGGCGGAAGCCGAGGAATCTCGTTGCCACCAAACCATCAAATCATGACACCAAAGAGACCACTCGCTTCTCTCGGGGTGACAGATGATGAGCTGCCCAGCCCCGCCGACATATCACTCTGAGGCGTCAGCCGAAGAATCTTCCAAGTCATCGGAGCTAGACGTGGCCGAGGGACCCTACCCCACCATGCGGACGTACTTGCGGATGAGCCTGCCCAACGTTCCACCAAGCATCTGGTCCACCCGTAGTTTGGACTCCAGTTCCTGGGAGGCCGGGGAATAAGATTGGTAGATGTGGATGGACTCGGTCATGTGGGCCAGCTTCAGGCCCCGGTCCAGGGCCAGCGTCCATTCCTGAATCATCTAGCCGGCCCGTGGCGCCACGATGGTCACACCGAGCAGTTTGCCGTTGGACAGGTGCACCACTTTCAAGAACCCGGCGGTGTCGCCCTCGGCTACCCAACGGTCGGTCTGGTCCATGGGCCAAATAGCGGCTTCAGCCTTGTCTTCGTAGCAGCCTCTGGCCTCGGATTCGGTCAGTCCGACGTGGGCAACTTCAGGATCGGTGAACGTGGCCCAAGGGACACGATCCAATACCGATTTCTTTCTGAATAGCAGGAAGGCGTTCCGCACGACCATGGAACCCTGGTAACCGGCGTAATCGGTAAACTGGTAGCCACCGGTGCAGTCGCCGGCTGCGAAGATGTTCGGTTGACTCGTTCGCAGTTTCTTGTTTACCTGGATGCCGCCGGGACCGTGATTGACTTTGGCCTGCTCGAGTACCAGACCCTCAACCTGCGGCCGTCGTTTGACGGGAACCAATACTGCGTCGGCTTCCACCTCACGCCCATCGCCTAAAACTAACCTGACGCCGGTGGCGGTTTTTCCACTCTCTGCAAAGCCGCGCTGGTCCGGAGATCGACGCCGTCTTGGACCAGACGTTGTGCAATCACATCGGCGGCCTCTAGCTCGTCTTGAAGCATGATCCGCTCGGCGGCTTCTACCAGCGTCACCGATGAACCCAACCGGCAAAATGCCTAGGCCAACTCGCAGCCAATGGGCCCACCCCCCGACGACGGCCAGCCGTGGTGGCAGTTCTTCCAAGTCCCAGACCGTCTCATAGGTCAAGTAATCGACCTCCGATTGACCGTCGATGGGTGGGATTACCGGGCCGGCGCCGGTACAAAGCAGAAACCGGCGGGAGCTGATCTATCGACCGTCCACCGCCACTGCTTGAGGGCTAACGAGCCGGGCTTCGCCTTGGACCACTTCGATCCCTTTTGATCGCAGGGTGTCTGGTGATTCGGATTCGAAGATCTCCTGCATCACCGAGTTGACGCGGCCCATCGCAGACTTGAGATCGATGGCTGGTTCAGGAGCGATAACGCTGAAACAAGCGGCGTCTCTGATGGTATGGGCGGCCTTGGCGGCTCT
>VFHG01000244.1 GCA_009392075.1 SAR202 cluster bacterium | reverse complement strand
ACGGTCAATGACTGCATAGAAATGGTCAAAGCCTGCAAGGCCGGCGGCGTGAAACTGGGCGTCGGATTTCAACTCCGCTACCATCCGGGACACGTCGAGGCCAGCAGGTTGGTGCGGGAAGGCGGATTGGGTGTGGTGGCCCTGGCTCAGGTATTGCTGGGCTCAGGCGTGCGGGGACAAGTCAAAGGTGACCCTCGGACAGGTCTGAGGGGATGGTGGGAGTCGCCGGAGATGGTCGGTAACTCCAGATCTATGATCGGCACCGGCGTGCATTGCGTGGATGACCTTGAATTCATACTGGGGCAGACGGTGGTGGAAGTAGCTGCGATCACCGACGGCCAAACAGCGGAAACCCCGCTGGAGAACCTGGTCTCGTTGTCCTTGATGTTCAGCGGCGGCGCAATCGGGACGATGTGCTGTGGGAGCCGGATCCCAGACGCCATCAACGACCTAACGGTTTATGGAAGCGACGGGCGGATCTTGCTGAAAAACGCTGCCAGCCCTTCATTGGGCGGCAGTCTGGAAGTAACGAGCGAGACCGGGAATTCTGAGGCGTCTTACGAGCCCGACCCGCTGGCGTTGGCTAAGTGGCAGATCGAGGGATTCAACAAAGCTATATCCCGGGACGAAGATCCGCGGGCATCGGGCCTGGACGGTCTCCGGTCGGTTCAGATCACCGAGGCGATGATCGAGTCTGTCAGAACGAAAAGAACGGTTGGGGTGGAACCGATCCTGACCTAGGGTAGATCGCCTAAGTCGACCCCAGCACCACGCTGACTATGCGTTTCTCGAGGATCTGGCCGAGTTGGATCACCTGGTCCAGGCGGTCATGGTCACCGACGGCGCCGATGAAGACCACGCCCAAAAGACGGCCAACTCGGAAGTCCACCACCGTAGAGGAGATCAAGCCGTCGACTCCGCCCTGTAGCACGCGAAGGCCGACCGCTTCGTCGAAGAACCCAGTGGGCTCTAATCGGGTCGCGGACACCAATTGATGTCCCTGACCAACGCTCTCTCCGACCCGGTCCTCAAAGTCTTTTAGGAAGATGTCGTGCATCCAGCCGTGGACCGAGTCCGGACTATCGAATAGGTGCACCACCGAAGCCGCCATGAAGTCGAACCCATCGGACATGGCCATGTTGGACGTGGGGCCCAACTCCCGCATGACGCCCGTTACGCGCCCGGCTTGGGAGAATCTTTCGGCAGTGTTGCCATCAAATCCATTTTCGGCCAGCGTTTCGTTGTCCAGGGCCCCTTCGCGAATCACCTGATGACCTTGGAAAGCTTCAGGGAATCCAGCCTTTTCCAGGACCATTAAATCGAGGGCGGCCTCGCCGACGCTGTAGGTCGCCCGGTCGATAGAGGAACTTGTCAATCCGGTCTCCTGTTTCTTGGACGTGCCTGTAGGGCTGGTCTATTCGCCAACCGTTCAGGCTCGTATCGTAAATCTAGGGCTATTGAGGGCTAGCCGCAGACCATGGGATAGACGTGCAGATAACGAGAGCTCTCACCCGGGAGGACGCTCTTGGACCAATTGCTGCCGCCGTCCAGGCTGCTGTAAACCTCGCCGCTGTAGGCTGCGCAGTAGATGTGCTCCGGCGCACCTTTGTCGATGGCGATCGCCATCATTCGGCCAGGCACGGTCTCGCCCAAGTCCAGCCGATCCCAGGTTTCGCCGACATCGCGGCTGCGGAAGAGGGCACCCTCCTGGACAGTGTCGGGAGGCGCGGCCCCGCCGCCGGCCCCGGCTGCCAGGTAGATCGTCTTGGGGTCGTCAGGCGCAACGAGAAGGTCGCGGCAATAGGAACCGCCAGGGAACATCTCCTCCACCTGCACGTGCTCCCAGCGCTCGCCCTTGTCCCGGCTGCGGAACATGGCGGTCTGGGTGGCGATGTGCACGGTGCCGGGAGCGGCCGCGCTGACCTGGACTTTATGCAGGTCAAGGGTGTTGTTCTTGAGATAGGGGCCGTCGATTACCGACACCCAGGTTTCGCCTCCGTCACGGCTGGCCAAGAGGCCGCCAACCTCGATCGCGGCGTAGATGTCTTGGGTGTTGCTGGGGTCGAATGACATGCCAATCACCCGTTTACCCGTGGGGGGCATATAGGTCGTTATGTGCGGGTAGACCACTTGGCTGGTGTCCATCATCGCCCAGGTGTCGCCGCCGTCCTGGGAGCGGGAAACCGAGCAAGGGTCGTACCCGGCCAGAATCACATCCGGGTTTTCCGGATGGATCACCAGCGACCAAACTTCGTGGTTGGGGCCGGCATCGTTCAACGCCTCCCAGGTCTCGCCGCGGTTACGGGAGCGGAAGACGCCCTTGTCGGTCCCTGCGAAAACGACTGAGGGGTCGTCAGGCCGGATGGCTAGGGCCCGGACCTGGGCATTGTCCGGGAGTCCTTTGGATATGTCCTGCCACTGTTCTTCACCGTCGACGCGGCGGACGATTCCACCCTCACCGATGTAATCGCCTTCACCGGCCAAGCCGACGTAAACGTATGTCTTGTGGTCTGAGGCTACCATGGTGTACCTCCAGCGTTGTTTCTCGTTAGGTTTAAGATACATGAATTCTTGGAATATTCAATCCCAGTGGTATATCGAGTCTGGACCGTTCGAAATAATCTGCTGCTATGGCGCAGCGGACCGGTCTGCGGTAGTATTTAACACGCCCAGAACAGGGGAATTTTTAGACCTAGCAACGCTCATAAGGTATCAATGAAGAACAAGATCTTTGAAACGATGGATGCCGCTGTGGCTGACATACCCGACGGCGTCACGATACTCAGCCCAGGGTTCAGCGGCGTGGGCGTACCCAGAAACCTGCTCGCCGCGTTGAACCGCCAGGGAGCGAAGGGGCTCACCGGGGTCTCCAACAATGCCGGCACGGTAGACGAGAATGTGGACATTGGCACACTGGTCGAAGCCGGTCAGATGAAGAAGATGATCTGCGCCTTCACCGCCTCCACTCATCCGTCACAGGTCACCGCATTCACCCGCATGTACAACGACGACGAGATCGACGCCGAGTTGGTGCCTCAAGGAACATTGGCTGAGCGCCTGCGTTGCGCGGCCGCCGGTATCGGCGGGTTCTACACTCCAACATCGGTTGGGACCGAACTGGCCGAGGGAAAAGAACATCGGGAGTTCAATGGCCGGATGCATGTTCTGGAATTGCCGCTGCCCGGCGATTACGGCCTGATCCGTGCGTGGAAAGCCGACACCGCCGGAAACTTGGTCTTCCGGTTGACCCAGCGAAATTTCAATCCGCTGATGGCTATGGCCGCCACGGTGACGATCGTTGAAGTTGAAGAGGAAATCGTGGAGGCAGGCGAACTCGACCCCGACCTGATCCACGTAGCCGGTATCTATGTGGACCGGCTGGTGCGAATCCCCGAAGACGGCATTTGGGTCTAAAAACCAATCCTAAGCTGACCGCTCAAAACTGATAGCTGACAGCTTACTTCCGGAGATTAATAATGGCGGAAAAAGTGAAACTGGAACGTCAGGCGATGTGTGACCGGCTGGCCATGGAATTTCAGGACGGCTGGATCGTTAACCTGGGAGTCGGCATGCCCACGCTGTGTTCCAACTACGAAGACAGCAGCCGAGAGATCATCAATCACGCCGAGAACGGAGTGGTTGGTTACGGGCCACTGGCCAAGGCAGGCGAAGAAGACCGGCACCTGGTGAATGCGGGCGGACAGAAGGTTACGTCGCTGCCGGGCATGGCCTGTGTGCATCACGCAGATTCATTCATGATGATTCGTGGCGGCATGATCGACGTCACCGTGATGGGCGCCTACGAGGTTGCTGAGAACGGCGACTTTGCCAACTGGCGCATACCCAGCCGCAAGGGCGGCGGCATCGGCGGGGCCATGGACCTGGCCGCAGGCGCCAAACGGGTTTTCATCGCCATGGAGCACACCACTCGCGACGGTGGGCACAAACTACTGAATAAGTGCACCCTGCCCATCACCGCCCCCGGCGTGGTGAAGATGTTGGTTACCGACTTGGGCCTCTTTGAGATCACGCCGGAAGGCTTCAAACTGGTCGAGCATGCGCCAGGCTGGAGCCCCGAAGAGATCCAGGAACAAACTGAAGCCAAGCTCATCATCGCCGACGATCTGAAAGAGTTCCGGTTCAAGGCCTAACCTGAGAGCCACTCCTATCCTTACTCAGCTATAAATGAGTCTAAAACGTATTCGAACATATCTTTCAAATTCTCATGTTCGTCTCCGATTGCCTGGGCAATAAGCGTAATAACCCGACTGGATCCGTCAATCACCATTTGATAGGTTGGCCGGATCGGACCGTTTCTCAGCCTCCACAGGACGCAAGTAAGAACACCAAAACTCCGGTTAGAATCCAGATGGTAAGTGCGCCCTTTTCTTGCATTTTAGATCTTCTTCTCAAATTGCGGTCATAGTACATAGCCAAGGTGATAACCGGGTCTCACAGTATTCGGTAACCACTAATTTGGGAATACTATACTAGCTAGGTCTAAAAAAAGTCCGTCCCGCCGTTGATGTGTAGGGTCTGGCCGGTCATGAAGCCGCATTCGTCAGTGATCAGGAAAAGGGCGGCCGAGGCTATGTCGTCCACCGAGCCCAGGCGTCCCACCGGGATGTCCGCCGTATCGCGCATCCCGCCTTGGGGATACCAGGAAAGGTCACGGGTCGTATCGATGCGGCCTGGAGATATGACGTTCACCCGGATGTTCTTGGGCGCAAACTCTGAGGCTAATCCCCTGGCCAGCCCGATCACTCCCATCTTGGCGGCGGAAACGTGGGAGCGTTGGGCCGTCCCTTTGAAAGCGCCGTCCCCGGTGAAGAACACCACTCTCCCGTACTCGTTCTTGACCATGTTGGGAATCGCCGCATGAGCTACGTGAAATGCCCCGTCCAGCACCACACCCCTAACCCGCTGCCATTCGTCCAATGTCACATTCGTGAACGGCTCGTGTGGCCTGATGGCGGCGTTGCTGACTAGGATGTCCACGCCACCAAACTGCTCCGCGGTGGCGGCGAACATGTTAGTCACCTGTTGGTGGTCTGAAACGTCGGCGATAAACGGCAGGGCTTCCACTCCAAATTCGCGGGCTTCGGCAGCCACCGAATCGGCTTCTTCCTGGTTGCTCCGGGCATTCACCACAACATTGGCGCCCTCTTCGGCCAGCTTTAGGATGATGGCCCGGCCGATGTTCCTTCCGGAGCCGGTGACCAAGGCTGTTTTGCCTTTCAAGCGGTTCCCTTCCGAGCGTTGCATGATTGGACCTCTGATTGGATTCGGATCTGAGGACCTCAGGCGTGCCTGCAGACGGCCTCTGATCGGTGGGCGGGATTATAGCATGGGGTTAGGTCGCTACTCTCTCGTAATCCGTGTTCCCATGGAACGTCGTATAATCCAAAGCTGTTATGCAGATAATCAATTTTCGCCAAACGTTATCCACACCGAGTCCGGTGCTGGGACCGAACTATGAATCTAGGAAGCCGGAGCGTTCCGGGAACCCGGAGGCCTGCTAAGCTTCATGCAGCTTTTGTCCTTGGTAACCTGGTTGTTGCGCCGCCGGCTGAGCCAATCCTGGCCGTTGCTGGCGGTCACTTCGTTCGGCATCTTGGCTTCGGTGACTATCATGTCCACCGGCGCCCTATACTCCCGTGCATTGGGAGAGGCTGGGCTGCGCCACTCTATTTCGTCATTCAGTCCTGAGGTCCACAACGCCCAGATAACGGCCCAAAACCGGCCTTTGGGGCGGTCCGACTACCTCCCATTGGAAGCCCTGGTTGAAAAATCCTCCAACGATCGCCTGGGGGAGATGCTGCTCAGCTCCGAACGCTTTGGCCGGACCCAGGTGAACCTACCTCTGCTGACCACGCCTACCACACCCATCCTCGGCTCGCCGTCCGGCCGTCCGTTCTTCCTCACCGGCTTCGAAGAACACTCAACCCTCACGCAAGGCCGTTGGCCCGTTAGCAGATCGCTCCAAGACTTGGCGGACGATCAGGCCATCGAGATTGTCCTTGGGTTCGAGTCCTCCCGCCAACTGAGTTATTTAGTTGGAGACGAGATATTCTTGGTCCCCAGCCGTGCGTCGTCCGATCGCATTCCCTTCGAAGTGGTGGGCGTGGCCAACCCCATCGACGCTGACGAAGAATATTGGATGGACAACACAGGCTATTTTGAGCTTGGCTCGGTTGGCGAGTCAGTGGTTGTCCCGATCTACATGACCGAGGACGATTTCTTCCAAGGGATAGGCGCACGCTACACGACTTTGGTGGGTGACTTCGGATTTTTTCTGTTCTTGGACGCCGGGTACCTGACCGTAGGCAACGCGAAAGAGGTGAAACAGCAGATTGTCGGCCTTGAGACCGACCTGAACAAAAAATACCCCCGCACTCTGGTGCTAACCCGGCTAGGTTTGACTGTTGAAGAATTTGATCGGGCGCTCACACTGGCCAGGATTCCATTGTTGCTGTACCTCTCCTTGGTCGTGGTGGTCGTCCTCTATTTCCTGGCCCTAATCACTGGGACCCTGGGCCGGAGCCAGGCTGAGGAAGCCGGACTGCTCCGCAGCCGTGGCGCCAGCGTGTTTCAAGTGAGCGGTGTGCTGGCCATGGCTGAGGCGGCAGTGGTCCTTGCGGCCTTGGTCGTGGGCCCGTTCTTGGCCTGGGCGATCGTCAAAACCCTGCTTTTGGACACCATAAATCCGGGTGGGGAGTTCTCCACAGGCATACCTCTGGGACTGTCCGGGGATATGTTCTGGATGGGTGCTTTGGGAGGGGGAATGGCCTTGGTGGTGTTACTGGCCACCGCCGCAGGCCGGGCCAGGATGGGCACGCTCGAGACGTTGCTGTCCAGGACCAGACCGCCGACGATACCATTCCTGCACCGCTACTATCTGGATATTTTAGCCGTGCTAACGGTGGCCGTGATCTGGTTCCAGGTGCGTGGCCGGGACGGCTTTGTGGCCGAGGGTCTCGCTTCCAAGGGAATCAGCGTCGACCCGACCTTGGTGATTGGGCCGGTGATGGGTCTTTTTGCCGCGGCTGTTTTGCTGCTGCGGGTGTTGCCGCTGGTTGTGCGGTTCTTAGCCTGGGCAGGAACACGGACCGGGGCCGCCTGGTTCCAGTTCTCGCTGGTGCGGTTGGCCCGAGACCCCATACCCCACGGCTCGCTGGCGGTGATCCTGATGCTGGCGGCTGCCTTGGGGGTCTTTGGAGCTACTTTCCAGTCCAGCCTGTCTCAAGGCCAAAGCGACCAGGCCCGCTACAAGATCGGCGGAAACATGGTGTTGCGGGGACCAGCCCTGCATGATGACTCCCCAGAGAAACTGAGAAAGATACCAGGAGTGACTGCGGTCAGCGCCATACTCCGCGACTCGGTTACCCTCGTTGACAGCGCGCTCGGCCGGTCTGTTGATATGTTAGCGGTAGACCCCAATTCCCTGGAAAAAACCGCCTTCTTCAGGGACGATTTCTATCCTGGCGGTTTGCCAGGGCTCAGCAAAGAGCTTCGGCCCAGGCCATTTTCGGGCAGTTTTTCCGGCACAGGCGTTCTTTTGCCAGAGGACACTGTGTCTCTGGGAGTGTGGGTGAACAGCGATGCCCTGATTGAAAAGAACCTGCAGTTTGGCGTGAATATGTGGGCCAGGCTGATGACTGCCAAGGGCATATACCGCACCATTCCCATGGGTAATGTGATGGAAAGGGACGGCTCGGATGCAACAGACGTGATAGCGGTCGATGGGAATTGGCGGTTGTTCTCCGCAGACCTTACCGGCCTGGGCTGGGCTGAACCTCCATTCGAGCTTGTCTCGGTCTTCTTCTCAACGACCCCAACAAACCGGCTGTCAGACGGCGTGATTCACCTGGATGACATCACAGCTTTCGGCCCGTCTTCAGGCCCTCAGGGGGTAATCATAGAAGGGTTCGAAGGTTCGACCGCTTGGGAGCCATTGGCCAACCAGGGGGCCGCCCCGGATTTGGTCGAACGTGCCCGGTCGAGCGC
>VFHG01000243.1 GCA_009392075.1 SAR202 cluster bacterium | reverse complement strand
CGAAAACACATTCATATCATCCGGCGGGCTTGGAGCCATGCGTTTCGAGATTCCAGCGGCACTCGGCGCCCAAGTCGGCAAACCCAACGCCCCGGTTTGGTCGGTCGCCGGCGACGGCGGATTCCAGATGACCAATCAGGAACTGATGACTCTAGCCGAAGAGAAACTGCCGGTTAAGATCGCCCTGATCAACAACGGTTACCTGGGCATGGTCAGGCAATGGCAGGAGATGTACTTCGAGAACCACTTGAAGGCCGTGCCGATACGCGGCCCGGACTTCGTCATGCTGGCTGAATCATACGGAGTGAGCGCGGTCAGGGTCACCGAACAGGAGGACGTTCTGCCTGCTTTACGCCAAGCCCAGGCGCATGACGGGCCGTTCCTAATCGAGTTCGTGGTAGACTCAAACACAAATGTCTACCCCATGGTCCCGCCGGGCGGCTCCCTGGCCGACACGATTGAAGACCCGGCGGTCGCGACAAATACGGTGACTTAAACAACGGAGCCCGTGTGGAAAAACTATCGATTCAGGATGCTTCCCGCCGCCTGAACATCTCTCAGCGCGACGTCCGGGAATACATCCGGAACGGCGAATTAAAGGCCGAGCGAGACCCGGACTCGGAGCATGGCCGCTGGCTGGTGCTCATGCCCGAGGGAGACTGGCAGGACAAGTTCAAGTCCTATTTGGACGAGCTGGATGCCAGCATCACCCGGTGGTGGTGGACCAATGTAGCCAAGACCGGTTCAGTCCACTACTTGGAAAACACTGGCATCGAAAACGTCGAGCCGGACTATCTATGCGGACATCGCTCGGAGAACCTCTGGTCCGCGGTGGGCCACACCGCCAACGACCGATGCATCGAATGCGTCATGCGGGCCACGGAACGCGGCTTGCCTTTGTTCGAAGAGGAAGTCTCAGGCAGTTAGCGGAGACTAACCCCCGCCCCCGGCTCCACCAGCCCCAATGCCTGGTTCGGTCATGCTCTCCGGCTTCAGCAATTCGTCCAATTCAGCGTCAGAAAGCTCTGTCTTCAGTTTGGCCATCTCCCTGATGGTCGTTCCCTTGGCCGAAGCCTCTTTGGCGATGGCTGCCGCCGCGTCGTAGCCAATGGCCGGCGCCAAGGCCGTGCCCAGCATCAGTCCTTTCTCTACCATATCGGGGCCCATGCTGGTCGCAGTGATCCCCTGAACACACTGGTCAGCAAAGTTGTGGGCCGATGCGGCCAATAGCGATATGGATTGCAGGATGTTGTAGGCCGCCACCGGCATCATGGTGTTCAGTTCGAAGTAGCCTCCCTGGCCGGCCAGAGTCACCGTGGCGTCGTTACCCACTACCTGGGCGACCACCTGGATCACTGATTCCGCAATCACCGGGTTTATCTTCCCGGGCATGATGGAACTGCCCGGCTGGACTTCCGGCAGGGTAATCTCCCCCAGACCCGCCCTGGGTCCCGAGGCGATGAACCGGATGTCGTTGGCTATCTTATGTAGGCTGATGGCGATGGTCTTGAGTTCGCCGCTGGCCTCCACTAGGCCGTCCAGAGTGGCCTGGGCCTGGAAATGGTTGGCAGTTTCCTTGATCAGCACCCCAGAGACCTCAGAAACGGTCTTACAGGCCCGTTCGGAGAATTCTTCATGGGTGTTCACGCCGGTGCCCACGGCGGTGCCGCCTAGGGCAACTTCAGCCAAGGCTTCTTGGGCCCGCTGCAGGCGTTGCACACTGTACTCGGCCTGCCCCGCAAATCCCTTGAACTCCTGTCCCAAGCGTACCGGTGTGGCGTCCTGTAAGTGGGTACGGCCGGTCTTGACGATGGGCCAAAACTCGACTGACTTCTTGTTCAGCTCATCGGCAAGGAACTGTAAGGACGGAATCAGGTCTTCCTTGATGGAGAGCAATGCCGCTAGGTGGATGGACGTGGGGATAACGTCGTTGGAGGACTGGCCCATGTTTACGTGGTCGTTGGGGTGGACCAGTTTGGAGCCCAGGTCGCCGCCCAAGATCTGGCTGGCGCGGTTGGCGATGACCTCGTTGGCGTTGGTGTTAGTGGAAGTGCCGGAGCCGGTCTGGAAGATGTCCAGAACGAAATGCTCGTCCAATCCACCGTCAATGACCTCTTGCGCAGCGTCCACCACGGCATTGCCGGTCTTCTCTTCCAGCAGACCCAGGGACATGTTGGTTTTGGCTGCGGACTGCTTCACCAGGCCCAGAGCCCGGATGAATGACCGAGGAAAGCCCAGACCGCTGATGGGGAAGTTCAACACCGCCCGCATGGTTGACGCACCGTAGAGGGCGTCGGCTGGGACTTCCATCTCACCCATGGAGTCCCGTTCAATCCTAACGTTGGGACGCGTGGACATGTTGCTACCGTCCTAAAATATGGGAATTTGGTTAAGCCAGTCTGAGTTTATCTGGAGTTGAGCCCGTTGGGTAGTGTGGCGCAGTCGAGTACGTTCGGGCGCATCAAAGCACAACAGAAAATGGTTGTATCTATCAGCGGTAGGTTCAATCGCTTGACGAGTCAGCCTTCGATATGCTCTGAAAGTGAAACGTTTTCACAAATTGTTGAAGGTGCCTTTTTTGCCCAACGATATAGTTCAAG
Organism: SAR202 cluster bacterium; assembly: GCA_009392075.1. The sequence continues at coordinate 5,587 of VFHG01000243.1, read as the reverse complement.
AGAAAAGCCCCTCAATCGAGGGGCTTTTCTCTTTTTGCTTCCTGTGCATTCGCCGTTGACCGATAGCCTCCTACTTGCCCTCTTTGATCCAGTCGGCTACCCGCTCCGCAATCATGATAGTCGTCGCGTTGGTGTTGGCGCGGACCACGTCGGGCATGACCGAGGCATCGACCACCCGCAGATTCTCTAGCCCGTGTACGTGGCTGTACTGGTTCACTACAGCCATCGAGTCGGAGCTTGGCCCCATCTTGCAGGTGCCCGAGACGTGGTGTTGGGTGTAGCAGTTGGTCATGATCCACCGGTCCAGCGTTGCGTCGTCGGCCAGTACCTCTTTGGTGGGATTTAGCTGTTCGACGACATGGGCTGCGAAAACTGGGTGTTCGGCAACCTCCGCCGCTTTGCGTAATGCACCTCGCATCCGCTCCCGGTCATACTCGGCGGAGAAAAAGTCATAATTCAGGTAAGGCTGGTCGTGGGGGTCGGTAGTGTTGAGGGTCAATTCTCCAGCCGAGGTTGCGTTCTGCAAGCCGACGCTCAGTCCGAAGTGAAACGTGTCGCCCTCGTAAGTGACGCTGGCCGGGCGATGTTCACTGCTCATCAAAGTGGGCGTCATCTGGAAGTCACCTCGTGTTGGCGAGCCGGGAAGGCTGAAGCGCAAGCCAACTTGCAGGCTGGGGGTATCGATGTCGGGTGGCTCGCCCTCACCCTTGAACAACACGTAGGCCGCCGGGTGGTCGCGCAGGTTCTTGCCCACGCCGGGCAGATCGTGGACCACACCGATACCAAGTCTTTCCAGGTCCTTGGCCGGGCCAACCCCAGACAGCAGTAAGGCCTGGGGTGAGCCGATGGCACCGCTGGAGAGGATAATCTCGCTCCCTTCAACGGTGAAAATCTCGCCGCCACTCTCGGCTTCCACGCCTATAGCCCGCTTGCCCTGGAACAGGATTCGTCGGATGGCTACACCGCCACGTACGGTGATGTTGAGCCGGTGCCGAGCCAGGTTCAAGTAAGTCAGGGCGGTGCTCATGCGAACGCCGTCTATGTTATTCAGAGGGCGGGCGGCCACGCCGGTGGAGTCGGGATTGTTCTGGTCGGGGTCCTCGGGGAATCCCACGGCCACACAGGCCTGGTAGAACGCTTCTGCGACGGGGATCCATTCCTCCCGCTTGAAACGTCGCACCGGTAGAGGGCCCTCATTGCCATGAAAGTCGTCGCCGGGGAAGTCCCAATCGTTCTCCATCTTGCGGAAGTAAGGGAGAATCTTGGTATAGGCCCACTCATCGTTGCCCCAATCGGCCCACTGGTCATAGTCCTCGGGCAGTCCGCGGAACACCACCTGGCCGTTGATGGCGCTGGAGCCGCCGGTGGCCTTGCCCCTTGGGATGATGATCGGTTCCGGCTGTAACGGGGTGGCGGTGGCGCGGTAATCCCAACTATGAGGCCCGTAAGCCGACCGCCAGACGTTATAACCTTTCTTGAGATCTTCGGGCAGATGCTCAAAATCTGGATAGTCCGGCCCCGCTTCCAACAGCAGGACTGTCTTGTCCGGATCTTCCGAGAGCCGGGCGGCGAGAACACTTCCTGCCGAACCGGCCCCAACGACGATGTAGTCATACTTCATTCTTGTCTCCCTAGTCTTATTTAACGGTCGCCAAAATACCTTTCAAGTCGTCCACACTCTGGATCTTGCGGACGTTGCGGTGGAGCCCAAAATCGGTCATGGCATCCTCGGCAATCTGGTCGATTCCGTCTTCGGGGACGCCCACATCGCTCAGCCTGGTCGACAGCCCTAGGCTTTTGAACAATGCCTCGATGCCGTCGGCTCCGGACGCTGCTGCTTGCCCATCGTTCATGCCGTCTTTCCTGACGCCCATCGCCTGGGCGAACCGGGCCTGGCCGGCGGTGTTAGCTTCGGCGTTGAACCGCATCCCTGGCGCCGTCAATATCGTATAAGCGTCGCCATGACCGCATTCCGGGTAACGGGTGTCCAGCGAGTGCGCCAGGGCAGTGACTACGCCCAATGCGTTTCCACCAGCACCGGCGTCAGTGGCACGGTTGTAGAGAAAAGCAGCCGCACACAGGTTGATGCGCACCGTTGGATCATCGGGTTGGGAATTGACCAGCGGGAGGTTTTCCAACAGAAGCCGCAAGGCCTCCAGCAGATCGCTTTCAGCTAAGGGATTAAGAACTGTCTGTTGGAGAGCTGCAGCAATCCCCGTGAAACACCCTACAGTGGCGCTCAAGCATAGCCAGGGCGGCGCAGTCAGCAGGGCTTGCTCGTCCCAGATCACGGCGGCCGGGCGGGTCTTGGGGTCGAACAACTCCAACCGGTGACCGGATTCCGGGTCGATCAGGGCTGTTCCAGCGCGGGTGACCGCGGTGGTGGCGGTAGTTACGACGTTGAATATGGGGGTCTTGGGCGCCATCAAACGGGGGCTGACCGGAGATTTTCCCTCGGGATACTGCGTGCACAGTTCCTGGGCGGTGCCCTTCTCGGCCAAGAGAATCGTGATTCCCCGGGCGGTGACCACCGCGCTTCCGCCGCCCACGGCCACGATCCCGTCCGCGTCAGCGTCTCGTGCCGCTGCGACGCCCTCTATCACCGAAGTCACAGGCGAGCCGGTCCTGCCGCCGCTAAAAACCCCGGCAACCCGGTCTCCCAAAACGCCTTTGACCCGGTCGATCAAATCGGTCTTTTCGGCGACCGACTGGCCACAGACCACCAAAACACGCTGAGCCTTGAGCCGGTCAACCTCCTCGGACAGCTTGCCGATGGCGTCCGGACCGGCATGGACCCGGACCGGGTAGCCGACAAATCGAAATGATTCTGTGGTCACGTTTGAACTCCTAGGCGATGGCAGGCCCTATGTTGCCATCGGAGTCTCTATTTGGCAACTGTGGATGCCAGTCTCAGGCCCTATGACCGCAACCCGTGGTAAAATCGTATACGAACTTATGCCAGAGTTGACCAAGAAAGACGAAGACCGCCTGTTGCGCTACCGGGGCCAGAGCCTGCGGCTGCTGCAGGACGCCATGGACGAGATACGCGCTAGCCGCTGGGACCGCTGCGAAGAATTGCTGTGGGGCAGCCTGACGCTGGCCGTGAAGGGCGTGGCCCTGGGCCAGGGCAAGGAACTCGACGGCCTAAAGGCTGTGGAAGCCTACGCCCTCGAATTGGGTCAGGAACACCGGGACCGGCGTATCCGCGAGTCCTTCACCAAACTATCGTCGTTCGGTGAGACCGCCGAGAAGGTCCGGGAATCCCGCATCCGGGCCGATCATCTGGTACAGACGCTGGAGGATGTTACCGGAGCCGTCGAGCGGCTCTGGGACTTGGCTCCAGGCGGCGACCTGCTCAGCGCATTGCTGAGGGGTGACATGGACGAACCGGACGAGATGGAAGAGATGGAAGAGATGGACGGCGGCCTCCTAAGATGAACCTGACAAAAACCAGTCCAAAGGTCGTCATCCACACCCACGGCTGCAAACTGAACCAGGCCGATAGCCAGGTGCTGGCCCGGCAGTTTCAGCAGGCCGGTTTCACCATGGTCAGGTCCGCGGCCCAGGCGGATGTAGTGGTGCTTAATTCCTGCACCGTAACGGCCAATTCCGACTCCAAGGCGCGTCAGTACCTGCGCCGCGCCCGTCGCTCGAATCCCGACGCCCTGGTGGTGGCCACCGGCTGCTACGCCCAACGAGCCAAGGACGACCTGTCCGCCATGAAAGCCGTCTCACTGGTACTGGATAACCGCGATAAGGAAAACTTGGTCTCTACGGTGGCAGCCGAACTGAACATCGAGGTCGGCTTACCCATTCAAAACCGGCCTGTAGCCGCGCTGGGGCGGAGCCGGGCTATGGTCAAGATTCAGGAGGGATGCGACCAGGTTTGCGCCTACTGCATCGTCCCCAAGGTCCGAGGCCGGGAGCGGAGCATTCAGCCTGAGGAGATCATTGCCGAGATAAACAGCCGGGAGGAATATGGCTGCCGGGAAGCCGTTTTGACCGGCACCCAACTGGGAACCTATGGGTTCGACCTTTCAGGCATTGATCTGCCAGGTTTGCTCAGGCGGGCCTTGGCTGAAACGTCGATAGACCGTCTACGAGTCTCATCCCTGCAAGCCCAGGAGATCACGCCGGAACTGTTGGAGCTGTGGGACGACCCTCGCCTCTGCCCCCACTTCCATATTCCCTTACAGAGCGGCAGCGATACTATCCTCAAGGCCATGCGCCGCCGTTACGACACCGCCCGGTTCGCCGAGACGGTGGAGCTGGTACGGGAGAAGATTCCGGGCGCTGGCATCACCACCGATATCATCGTGGGCTTTCCCGGCGAGGGCGTCAGGGAGTTCGCCGAGAGCTACAGTTTCGCCGCGTCCATCGGTTTCAGCGATATTCACGTCTTCCCCTACTCCATCAGGCCGGGAACGTCGGCGGCCTATCTGGACGGGCAGGTGGACGTCACCAACAAACGGGAGCGGACCGGGGAGATGCTGGAGTTGGCGGCCACCGCCAAGGTGGAATTCCGCCGTGGGGCGCTGGGCCAGACCCGGCCAGTGCTTTGGGAGCCGGGCAAAGGTAGCGACTCAGCGGGGATTTGGAGCGGTTTGACCGATAACTATCTGCGCGTCCGAACACAAAGTATTCGGGAACTGGGAAATGTAATTACAGACGCACGGTTGAAAGGCCTGGATGAGGATTGGGTTACAGCCGAAGCCGTCTAGATGACGCCAAACGCGGAAAAGAAGAGCGCCCCGACTAGTCGGAGCGCTCTTTGGAACTAAGTTTTCTACAGATTGCTTAGAGGTCTACGGGCCTGAGATAACCCATCTCGCCGCGGCGTTCCAGGTATCCTGCTTTGACTTCGTGGCCGTGGGAGAAGACCAATAACCATCCCTGCGCCTCAGCCTGACTCAACAAGTCCCGCTTCTGTTCCAGAGTCCTCTCAGGGGAGCTATCGAAAGCGGAGATCGCCACCAAGTTCAGATGGTGGGGCGTTGGGACGATGTCTCCCAGGTACACTACCCGCTCGCCACCATGGTTGAACATGACCATCTGGTGACCCTGAGCATGGCCGTCGGTGACAATCACATTGAGACCAGGCATGATTTCGGAATCGCCGTCCAGCAATTCCAGTTGGCCCCGCTCTTCAATGGGCAAGAAATTCTCGGCCCGGTGCGAGCCGTGGCAGCGCTCGTTGGGATTGCAGGCTTCTTCCCAACACTTGCTCTGCACGTAGTATTTGGCCTTGGGGAAAGTCGGCACCAAGTTGCCGGCCCGGTCCAGCCGGGTGCAACCGCCCGAATGGTCAAAATGCAGGTGGGAAAGGACCACTGCACTGATGTCCTTGGGGGTGAGACCCACGCCCTTCAAGCCCTTCAGCAGGCGGCTGGGCACCAACCCAAGGTTCTCTTTGTCTTGATCGATCTCTTTGGAGCCTATCCCGGTATCCACCAGGACGTTCTGTCCGCTGACTTGCAACAACAGGCAATTCAAGCCCAGCGTCATCCGGTTCTTGCGGTCAGTGACCACACTGCTCTCCCAGGCAACCTTGGGCACCTGGCCGAACATGGACCCGCCGTCCATCTTG
>VFHG01000242.1 GCA_009392075.1 SAR202 cluster bacterium | reverse complement strand
GGGCACCCCTTCCTTGGCTCCAGCTACTCAAGAGAACCAGTTGGAGAGGCCGGCCCTTTCTTCGTCATCCATGAATTCGTTTAGAACGATCTCTCCACAGTAGACCACGCCTCCAGGCCGGATCACCCTGGCCAGCTCTTCGAAGATGTCGTGCCGGTTGAGGTTGAATATTCCGTTCACCAAAACAACGTCGAAGGTTCCGTCACTGAAGGGGAACCTCTGACCTTCAGCCTCCCGGAATTTCACGTTTTCTATACCGGCCGTTTCGTCCCCGGCACGGGCGTGGGACAGCATGGAAAGGCTGAAATCCACTCCGTGTACCCGACCTGTGGGCCCGGTTTTATTTGCCGCGATGAGTGAGTCGATGCCGGCGCCACAGCCAAGGTCTAAGACAATAGACCCGGGCCGGAATCTCGGCGTAGACAGACACGTTGGAAACACCTGTGAAACGGTTTACAGACGTTTGAGTAAGGCTTCGCAATAGTTCAGCCGGATAACCCAAACTTGATGCGAAATGGAATTTGACGGGAAACGGATGGGAGTCTTCAGGACTGTCCGCGGCATTGGAATAAGCTTCCCGGACTTTCTCTCGCAATTCCCTTTTCGATGTGGAGTTGGTCTGCATTTCTGCCCTCTTCAGCTTGTTATCCTAAATTTTGATTGCTCCCTCGCATAGAGACAATCCTAAATCATCAATCTATTAGATAAGTAATCGTTAATAGAAAATTATTCTCTGACCGAATTGTGTTCGTCGGTTCGGGGTGAAAATAAAAATCCGGCCTTGGGGTGAGCAAGGCCGAATACGGTGGGCGACCGGAGGGGCTAGGAGTTGGCTACATGCGGTCCGGGGCGCTCATGCCCATCAGTTCCAGAGACCGGCGAAACACGATCTGGGCTGACTCTACCAACTTCAAGCGAGCCGCGTTCATTGGGCCGTCCTCTTCGTGAGAGGAGACCACCCGGCAGTTTTCATAGAAAGTGTGGAAGGAGTTGGCCAGTTCCGTGGCGTAGTGGGGCAGATGATGGGGCTCCAGACTCTTGGCGATCTCGTCCACCAGTTCCGGGAGCTGCAGCATCACCCGGATCAGCTCCAGTTCGCTGGGGTGGGTCAGCAGGCTAACATCGCCGTTGCTCCAATCGATGTTCCTTTCCCGGGCCAGGTTGAGGATGCTGGCGTTCCGGGCGTGGGCGTACTGCACATAGTAGACCGGGTTCTCGGAAGACTCTTTCTTGGCTAGTTCCAGGTCAAATTCCATCTGCGTCGACGGGGTCCGGGCCAGAAAGAAGTACCGGCAGGCATCCGCGCCAACTTCTTCAGCCAACTCTTTCAATGTAACCAGGTTCCCGGTCCGCTTGGAAACCCGGAGCACCTCGCCTTCGCTTCGGAGCGACACCATCTGGGCGATGAGCACCGTGAGGCGGTCCCGTTCGACACCCAAAGCTTCGACGGCCGACTTCATCCGAGGCACGTGACCCTGGTGATCGGCGCCCCAGATGTCCACTACCGACTCGAAGCCCCGTTGGATGAACTTGTTGTAGTGGTATGCGATGTCAGAAGCGAAATAGGTCGGTTCCCCGGAGGACTTAATGATCACGTTGTCTTTGTCGTCACCGAGCATGGTGGAGTTGAACCACTTGGCGCCGTCCCGTTCCGTGATGTAGTCATTGTCGTCGAGGATCTTCAGGGCGGCGTCGTACTCGCCCCCGGCGAACAATGTGCGCTCGCTGAACCAGTTGTCGAACTCCACGCCGATTCCGGAGAGATCGTCCTTGATGGAGCTGACCATTTTTCCCCGGGCGATATCTCCAATCTCTATCAGCGCCTGTTCGTCATCCTGCTCGAGGAATCGTTGACCTTCAGCTTCAATGATCTCCTTGGCCAAATCGACGATGTACTCACCCTTGTAGCCGTTCTCCGGCATGTCTGATTCCCGGCCCAGGGAATCTTTGTAGGCGGCAAGCACCGACCGGTAGAACAACTGCATCTGGCTGCCGGCGTCGTTTACGTAGTATTCCCGGGTGACATCGTAGCCAGCCGCTTCCAAGACATTGGCCAACGCGCTGCCTAACACCGCTCCCCGGGTGTGCCCCACGTGGACTGGGCCTGTGGGGTTAACGCTAACAAATTCCACCATCATCTTCCGGCCATGGCCGGAATCGACATTGCCGAACTTATCGCCGGCCTGTCTGACCGCTTCCACCTGCTGCCGCAGCCAAGATTCCTTGAGGTAGAAATTGATGAACCCGGGCTGTGCTGCTTCGACTCGGTCGATCACATCGCCGGTGGCGATATGGGAGGCTAGTGATTGGGCCAACTCCAGAGGATTAATACGGGTGGCCCGGGCCAGGCGCAAGGGTAGGTTGGTTGCGAAGTCACCGTGTTCGGAGTTACCCGGCCGCTCCACCTGTATCTCGGGGATGGTCTCCAACTGAAGCACGCCTTCTTGCCGGGCGGCTTCCAAGGCTTGGGCCACGAGTTGTTGGATCGTTTCAATCAATAAGGGAGCCGGCATCGCTGGAGAATCCTCGAGTTCCTGACGGTCTGGCCAGGTGAAATGGGATAACTAAAGGCGGCCGATTGATGGCCGCCTCTCTTGAGTGGCGCTCAATAATCTTACCACAGACAACGTCATTTCCAGGCACGGACCAGCGCCGAAATTTACGCTCGTCCACTCCGGTGAGACGCCTTAGGCACAGCTAGTGTCAAGCAAAATTCTCTGGGCGTGAGGCTGCCTGGTACAATTATCTCGAAGCCGAGTTCACCCCTTTTGTGTACCTGATGGAACAATCTCCGATAACACCGCCCGAGACCCGCGCCGAAGACCAGAACCGGCCTCCTGAAGAATTGATTCAAGGGCTGGTCCAGGAGCTTCAGCGCCTATTGGAATCCGGCC
>VFHG01000241.1 GCA_009392075.1 SAR202 cluster bacterium | reverse complement strand
AGGCGGCGTCCAACTCGTCCACCGTAGCGAAGCCCTCGAAACGGTCGTCTATCCGGCCGTCGGCATCCAAGACGAAAACCCAACTCTCGTTGAAATAATCCTCGATAGCCGTTAGACCCCAATCATCCACAACTTCGAATATCTCAGCCCGGTCCAGGTCGCCTTGTATCTCTGCCGGGTTGTCGTAGATCTCCACATGGATGTAATTGGCCGCGTCCGGGTGTCTCTCTTTCAACTTGCTAACTGTATCCACTTGAGGCCCACAGGTCGGACTGGTGCAGAAAGCCGGGCTGGCGAACACCACCACCGAAGGCAGGGGGTTTTCCACCGCATCTTTGATGGTCAACCGGTACAGGTCTGGATCGGGTGAGTAATCCGTGGTTATCTCTTCGATGGACCCATCATTCCCCAAGACTTTGGACTTGCTTAACGGTGCAACGGTGCCCAAGGCTGGGACAGGTGATTTCCTCATCACCTCAACTTCAAACCGGACCTGGTCATTGCCGTCTGGGTTGTCTACTTTTACATCCAACCGCCACCTACCTGCACGATCGAAGTTTACGTAGGTGCTGTAGGAACCACGAATACCGTAGGGCCAGACATTGAAAGCGGCTTCCATCGTCGTACCTGGCGCGCCGTCTCCTTCCAGAGAGACTGCGGTGACCAATGCTGTTGGAGCGTTGATCAGGCCTTTGGACGTTGTTAGCAAGAATGCCAGCCGCTGCTCACCCACCTCCAAGACCGTTGTAGCCAGGATTGGGGTTATGGCGGCAGGGTCGGCGGGGGCCGTGGTGGGCCGAGGGGCCACCGTGGGCGCCGCAGAAGAGCCGCACGCTACTAACAACGTAAATACGACCGTGGCCAAAGCCAAGGTAATCAGCCGGGCCTTTTTTGTTGAATTCCTGTAGGTTTTTCTGATGGTGATATTCATGGTCCTGTCTCGTAAACGCCGAATGTGAAGGCAAATATCTCGAAATCATCTGAGTTCGAGCTCATGGTCAGCTTGTTGTCTTTTGAGTAGGCCGGAGCTTCGATGATGCTGTACATCCTGGGCTCGTTAACGCTTAGAAAGCTCTCGCCGTTGGCGGCGATGGTTACGTCGTTGCCCTTGTTCTCATCGGTCAAAAAATCCCCGTTCAACGTTATTCTCGCGGTGTATGGTTGGCCTGACTCTGAGGAAACGACGGCGTTCAAACTGCGGGACGAATAAACCAGAGATAGGACGTCTTCATAGCCGATTGTGTCTCGGCCGTGGCGGGTGTGCTCCGGCCAGGCCACCCACTGACCGTCGAAGTAGATCACTCCGGATTTGAGGTCGTCGGGAGACTCCAGGTCCGCCACCGACCCGGTGTTTTTGAAAAAGTCGCTTTGCCGCACGTATCCTCCTAGCTCCGCGAGAACAAACCCAGCATAAAACTCCCAGGTCACCGAACCTCTGCGGGTTTCGATGAAGGTTTGGTCTAAGGGCTGGTCGCCGGAGGCTTCAAACGGCACCTCAGACAGGGTCGCTCCGGCGTCGAGAAGCAGGTCTCTGATCCGCATCTCGGTCTCATCGTAAGCGCCTTCTCCGAAGTGGGTGTATCAAACCACGCTGTCTTTATCGATCAGGTATTTTGCCGGCCGGAACCGGTTGGAATAGTTGTCCCAGGTCTTAAAGTCATTGTCCTGGGCCGCCGGCCAAGTGATGCCGTTGTCCTGTGTCGCTTTCAGCACGTTGGAATAGACCTTCTCAAACTCAAATTCAGGGGTGTGAACGGTGATTATCACCAATCCGTCGTCGGCGTATTTAACGTTCCATTCGCTGAGGTAGGGAAAGGTCCTGATGCAATTCACGCAGGAGTAGGTCCAGAAATCGACCAACGCGACCTTACCGCGACGTTCTTTTATAGTCAGCGGTTCGCTGTTGATCCAGGCCCTGATTCCCTTAAGCTCCGGCGCCAGGAAACTGGTGCAGGCGACGGCAATGGTAAGCAGGGCGAACGCGGTCAAAGTTAGCTTCGCCGGAGGTTGCAGTATTTTATTCACGAATGGCTCTGTTCACTAAGAACCGGTGTCATAGACGCCGAAGGTGAACGCGAAAAGCCCAAAGTCAGGCGAATTCGATGCCATCTTGAGATTTTGGCGCCTCACATACGAGTCATTGCTGATCACATTATAGAGGCTCGGACTTGTGACCCAAAGATAGCTTTCGCCGTCGTCGCCGATGATGATGTCGCTGCCTTTGTTGGAGTCGGTGAGGTATTCACCGTCAACAGTGATGCGCAACTTGTAGGGCTTGCCGGAGTCTGAGGTCAGCACCGCGTTCACCGAGGTCGCCGAATAGACCAAAGCCAAATAGTCTTCGAACAACTCGGTCGTACGACCGTGGGTCGAACTCTCGGGGCCAACGTGCCAGGCCCCTTCGAAGTAGATCTTATGGGGTTGCTGGTCTTCAGTTATTGAGAAATTGGCTACCTGGTCTTTATTGTCGAAGTACTGCATCTGCTGGACATAGCCGCCGCGCCCGAAGAGCAGGTCACTCTCACCCCGTTCGTATCCACCGTAAAGCTCCCTCGTAACCTCGGCATCCCGTGCTATCAGGAACGCGGGGTCCACGGTCTGGTCTTCGGGGAGAGGCAGATTATTAGCCAAGAAATTCGGGTCGGCTTCGGCAAGCAGTTCGCGGATCAAATCTTCGGTCTCAGCGTAACCACCTTCGCCAAAATGCGTGTACCGGACCACGCCGTCTTTGTCGATGAGGTACTTGGCGGGCCAAAACCGGTTGTTGTACCGGCGCCAGGTCACGAAGTCGTTGTCTTGAGCCATCGTCCAGGCTAGTGCCTCGTTCTGAGTGGCTTCAACCACGTTGTCGTAGTCTTTCTCGAACTCGAACTCTGGGGAGTGGACTCCCACGATCACCAGTCCGTCGTCGGTGTACCTGGAGTTCCATTGTTTCAAAAATGAAAACGTGCGGATACAGTTGATGCAGGTGTAGGTCCAAAAATCGATCAGGACCACCTGTCCTCTAAGTTCCTCCATCGTCAGCGGGCCGCCGTTGATCCAAGCTTCGATCCCACCAAACTCGGGCGCTAGGTCTCCCACTTCGCCGCCGACCTTTCGATCTACGTTGGCAACGGAGGAATTGGCGGTTACGCCGGCTGTCGGTGAAGATTCCGACCCTTGGGTGGGCGGGGTAGTTTCAGTTGCGGACTGATTGCCGGTCACGGCCGAGTCAGAACTTCCGCAGGCGGCCACCAAGAATAGTAATCCCACAAGCGCCGCGGCCATGGCTGGCATTTTAATCCGGATTCTGATGCTCCAGTCCTTTCTTATGGGGTTTGTGAGCATACCTTTCCCACGGCCTTAATCATACATAGCTCCCGCCCATCCGGCGGGAGGCAAGACTTGGGCCGGCCTAATTTTAGTGTCACTGAATTTACGGGCCGCATCGGCATACGGATTTAGTTGAACCGATGGCTAGGTCGG
>VFHG01000240.1 GCA_009392075.1 SAR202 cluster bacterium | reverse complement strand
CATGGCCGGCGTGAATTTCGGACGGGGTCTCCCCCGATCGCTGGCGGCGCGGGGAGTGCCGGTCGCCTCGGTGGGCAACTTGGAGACCTACGGCGTCCTCACCGGCATCGATGACGACCAGAGGGACGAAGCGCTGGACATCTTCTCCCGCATGTATTCTCCGGCCATGGGCCGTGGCCAGGTGATGGACTACCTGTCCCACACAGGCATGGACGCCTTGAAAGGCGCCGACATCCTCAGCACCGCGCCTGAGAAGTATTCTTCAACTGTTGAATACGGGAATAATTCAGTCGCCCAGTACATGAGGAACATCGCCCAGACTCACATCGCCGAGTTCGGGACTCGCTTCCTTTACACCACCGCCCCATACAACAGCTTCGACACCCACGCCGGACAGATGGTTGGCCATTCAGCTCTGTGGGGCGAGGTTTCCGCCGCGGTGCGTGACTTCCAGGCAGACCTAATTGAGAACAATGCTGCCGACAATATGACGCTGTTGGTCTTCACCGAGTTCGGCCGCCGCGTCCACGACAACGGCTCCGGCACCGACCACGGTTCGGGCGGAATCGCATTTGTCGTAGGCGAGAACGTCAAGGGTGGGGTCTACGGCGAGTACCCGTCCTTGGAAGAAAGCAAACTGCTGGAAGGCGACCTGCACTTCAACAACGACTTCCGCGGCCTGTACGCCACGGTGCTGGAAAAATGGATCGGCATCGATGCCAAGTCTGTGGTGGGTGGGGAATTCGAGCAGATGGCGTTTCTGTAGGTTCTGGCCTAGAAGAGTCAGGCAAGCCGTAACCGAACATCTTAAAGAGGTAATGATGGCTACTGCAGTCTTGGGAGTATCCCTTCAATACAGTCATAGCATCGGGCGCGGAGAATTTTCCGGACCCGGATTCCGCAACCCCGTAGCCGTAGCCCGGGGCGCCGACGACTCGATGTATGTGGTCAACCGGTCTTACGAGTACCGGCCCGACGGCAAGCGGATCACCATCTGCACCGTGGACGAGGACTACATCGGCGAGTTCGCCCGGGGCGTCCACACCGCCGGCGTGACGGACATCGTCACTGAGGACGGCTCTCTTATCTGGCCAACCAGCGTGGCGTTAGACCAGACGGGCAACGTCTATGTGGCCGACGAATGGCTGAACCGCATCTCCATCTTCACTAAGGACGGGGAATGGGTCGGCAAATGGGGCACTGCGGGCACCGGCGACGGCGAGATCAAGAGCCCTTCCGGGATGGTCTTCGACGCCGACGACAATCTGCTGCTGGTCGATAGCCAGAACAACCGGGTCCAGAAATTCACCAAGGACGGCAAGTTCATCTTGTCCTTCGGGAATCAGGGCTCCGGCGACGGGGAGTTCAACCTGCCGTGGGGCATCGACGTCGATGGCGAAGGCAATATCTACATCGCCGATTGGCGGAACGACCGTATCCAGAAGTTCACCAAGGATGGCATGTTCCTGATGGCCTTCGGCAGCCCCGGCAGCGAGCCCGGTGAGTTCAACCGGCCCACCGGCGTCGCCGTGGACCGGGCCGGAATGATCTATGTGGCCGACTGGGGCAACGAGCGCATGCAGATGTTCGACCCGGCCGGAAAGTTCGTAACGTTGACCACCGGCGACGGCACTATCTCCAAGTGGGGCAAGGCCAAATTGGACGCCAACGGCGAGATGTGGAAAGAACGGGAGATCGCTCAGGGCATCGAGCGCGAGAAGGACTTCTGGGGTCCGGTGGCCGTGGCTGTTGACGACGAGGACCGCGTGTTCGTGGTCGAGTCCTGCCGCAACCGCATCCAGGTCTACCGCCGGCAGGAGCCCATGTTCAAGGGAGGCGGACGCCTGTAGGAGCTATCAGCTTTCAGCGGTCAGCTAGACAAGAAGGGGGATGATTCTTGTTCCCCGTCTGGTTAGTAACGCGTATAAGCCAGCAGTGATTTGACTACACAGGATGAACTTGGCGCGCAATTAAAGACTCTGGGATACCTCCAGTCTAATTCCGAATAAAACCCCGAAGCCATGTTTCTTCCGTTAGCTTCCTCATAACAGTAAGCTGGTATTCAGCCAAGTCAATTGCTAAGCATTCAGTTGCGAAGTTCGATACTGCCACTTCTAAGTGTTGTGGGATACCATCCATATCAGGGATTTCGCAAGGCGGCGGTAACTGGCTTATTTCGATATCCCATTCCTGGAGCGGAGCAACTGTCTCGTACGGGTGTTCCAGTTGTTTCTAGATTCCGACGAAGACTGGAGTCATCTCACGAGAACTTCTTCCTGTGTCCGGAATTGATTCCCTCCCACTTCCCGTGCGCAAGAAACGCATAAAACCCCGTCCTTCCGTGACTCAGACATGAAATTCTGGCAATGTTCACAGATCCCAACGGGTTTTGTGTTTGAAATCACAGTACACCGAGGGAAGTTAGAACATCCCCAGAACCGCCGCCCTCCCTTGTTTCGTTTGCGTTCAACCATTTCTCCACCACATTCAACCTCGCTACATGAAACGCTAGTTCGTGCCTACTCCAACTCCTAATACCCTATTTTTATTCCCTTCAGGCATCGGTGTTTTCGGAATCGAGTCGTGGATACGTAAGTTGGCCTAGACCCAGGGCCCATAATGCCCCGAATCTTAAATTGACGCCCACCCACAGGGCGTGCTTAAAATGCGGGCCTCCAATCGGTTCGGCTGGGGTCAGCCAAAATGGGAAATATAGACAATTATCTACTACAATATGCGAACAAACGTTACCAGGAGGGCCGGGGACTCATGAAAAGCGACCTAGTCAAGCAGTTGGTCAGCGAACGGTACGGCCGCTTTGCTGTGGCAGTGCTGGCACATGGGGCGACACCTTGATGCCTTCAGGCACAGCCCGGTTCGGGCTACGCTCCTGACCACGGGCTTTACTCCGAGGAGGAGTTGGCCTCTATCCCGCCCCTTGCCCTCGCCCTCTCCAGGGGCTGCGGGAACCCGACCTCGTTTGCAAGGCTCCAGGAGGGGGAAACAGTTGCCGACCTGGGCTGCGGGGGTGGAATAGACCTCATCCTTGCTGGCCGGCGGGTCGGCCCAGGTGGCAGGGTGCTGGGCGTGGACTTCGCGCCGGAGATGCTTGAGCGCGCCAGGCTGTGTGTTGAAGAGTCCGGCCTGGAGAACGTGGAGCTTGCCCCGGGGAACGTCGAGTCGCTGCCTTTACCCAACGGTGGCGCGGACGCCGTCATCTCCAACTGCGTCATCAACCTGGTTCCCGACAAGGAAGCCGTCTACCGCGAAGCGTTCCGGGTGCTCAGGCCGGGTGGGCGGATCGCCATCTCCGACATAGTTACCTCATGCCAGTTGGAGCCAGACCTTAGAACGAGGTTCCAGGGCACCTGGGCTGGTTGCCTGGGCGGAGCGATGGAGGAAGGACCGTATCTAGGTCTAATACAGGCAACCGGGTTCGGCGATATGGAGATCATCGCACGCCACGTCCTCAGCCCTGAGGAACTCCAAGGGATGGCGCAGTGCCCGGGAAGCGACTTTACGCCCTCCCCTTTGCCGGAAGATCTGGCCGCCGTGGTTGGCAAAGTCCTGAGCATCAAGTTCAGGGCCACCAGGTGATAGGCTAGGGTTTCAGTTTGCCAAGGTGCAGGCACCTGAACCTATCTCATACCAAGGCCCGCTATTTGAGTGAGATGCCCTATTTTTTATACGTTACAAACTAAAGCCGATCTAGCATTACGACAATCGGAAAAATGTTTTGGAATTTTGGTGTACGGTATCGTTCGACTCTCCCCCATCTCCCCGTCCACTAGGCTACCTCGGCCAACTTACGTAACCATGATTCGATTCCGGAAACACTGATACCGGAAGGTAACAAAAGTAGGGTATCGGGAGATGGACTAGAGTCGAACTCGGCCTGAAACACGGGTTGGTCGTGTTGGTGTTGATGCGGTTGTCGGTTGCCGGGTCATCGAAGAATAAATAGTAGACTGGAGCCTGCCATTCCAGTTAAATACAGAATCGGGACAACCGGCATGCGATCGTGTCCAGCCTGTATCATGGCTAGTGAATCAGCGTCATGCCCTAAAATATTACTCCGTATTACCAGGCTCGTAATTTCCCGCAGTAATCAACCCTCTCCGGCTTAAATGATTTTTCCAGCAAGAATTGTTCGATTTCGATTCAAATTCCAGTACTCGGTAGGTTTAATTAACGGCGTCAGGTTGGTGATTGATGACGATCAAAGATAATCTCAATTGCATATTGCAAATCACCGACTCAGTTACGACACGAACGTGCGCTGTTCGCCTGAAACCTGAAGACGTATCCCTACCATGGGAACTATTACTCGAGCGCTACCTTAAATCCCCTCCGATTGATGAGTTGCTCGAAAATCAGCGTATCACTCCTGAATCCGCCCGAAGTTTGTCCGCAATTCAAGACTTGACGTACGTCAGCGATGACGATGGGCGGCTCCATGACCTATTCCCCGGCACGAACGTCAAACAAGGCGACCAAACCTTAGCAACTGGGATGCCTCCTGAATTGGGGTTCGGGCGTGCCGGCGAGATTGAGGTTGATGTGATCGACCTAACGCTGGACCGTTGGAATGTCGGTTATAGCCGCAATTTAGTAGGTTTCAAAAAAAGGAGGTGGGTTAAGGATGAGCCCGCCTATCTGGAATTTATCAGGTCATCAGTCGAACGCGACCACGGCGTATCAGACACTGACGCTATCCTTGAACTAGAATCTGCGAAAGACAGGCTTACTCTGCTTCGGTCCGTCTCTGAACGAATCTGGGAAGCCGACTTTGAGAGCTATTCGCGGTTCACCGGCCAAAAACTCATCTTCAAAACAGGAGATGAAACTGTTCTAAATATCATCGCAGGGGGCGGTGGCATCTGCTCGGAAAAAGTCCAAGCGCTGAAATTCCTCACAGACAACTTGGGGTACGAGTCGGAGTATCTTCTAGCCGGTCCCAATGCCGAAAAACCGCTCCCCGAAGAAAAATTGAGGGAACTCCTCACAACCTTCGAATTCGATTTTTCAAAACGGTACATGCGCTATTGGGAGCACCTGGCGTTGCTGTATCACCTTGACGGCTCCGACATCGTCGTTGACGCTACGAATGGGAACATACCCTTCATATTCTTAGCCGGGCCCGATGTAGACAAGATGTTAAATTGCCGAGACAAAGTTCCGGTATCGGTGAGGATGTCACTGAACACGGAGTCTTTCTATTATCATCGGGTGCCTCAAGACATTCCAGAAAACCTACTCTACGCGCTAGAGGGTTGGATCCCCGAGGCCGACTTGATAGAGGTGTTTGAAAACGAACTAGGCTTGTACATCTCGGAGAGATTTTTCGTCATGCCGCTCGTTTATAAAAACCGGAAAGAGTTCCTGGACTTGGAACGACAATATAAGATTGCTTGCGGAAAAGTTGGCCTGGACTGCGCGATTGAAGAGGAATGGCATCTCAATTCTGAGATTGGGCAGCGGTTTGCCAATGAGCATCCCTTCGCCAGTCGGCAAATCATCGCGAGCGAGGAGCACTTACTGTTCCGATACAATGAGAGCGAAGGGCAAGATCACAAAGCTGGCGTCGTGGTAGTAGATCTGAAGAGTTGACACTCTGGATCATTCTGACACCGATTATTAAAGCTAGACGGTATTCAATTTGACTGGCAAAGACCACTGAGCTTATTGCAGCATGATAGAACTGATCTTAGAAAATTTTTACCGCGCCCGGCGGAGGAAAAGACTTGGCGGCGCCGTAGTGGTGTTCGCTCTTCTCCTCAGCATCGTCGGGAATGCGATGACATTCTATCTATTTGAAAGAGGGATACGCCCGGAATTATCCGTTGGAGATAGCTTTTGGTACAGTATGATATCGATTACCACCATCGGATACGGTGACCTTTCTGCTACAACCATTGGAGCCAGGATCGGAACGATCCTTTTTATCACAATATTGGGTCTAACTGCGTTCACAGCTTCGGCGGGCATGATAATCAACTGGCTGATCGAGTTGCAAAATAGGGAGCGTTCCGGCGTGGGGAGGCTATATCTGAAAAACCACATCTTGATAATCAACTACCCCAATGAGTCTCGAGTACGCAACATCATCGACGAATTCACATCGGACTCGGGTCATGAAAATTACGATATTACCCTGGTAACGGACCGGCTGGAATCGATGCCGTTCCAACGCCACAACGTCCATTTCCTTCGCGGTTCGCCCCTGGAGACGGAGACCTATAGCAGGGCGGCGGTCGCTGAGGCCCAGAAAGCAATCATATTAAGTACCGGTTACGACGACCCAAACAGTGACAGCATCGTAGCCTCTGCGGTCTCAGTGCTGCACCGTTCAAATCCTAATATCATGGCCACGGTGGAATGTATAAATCCCAGACACGCGGTGCTGTTTGAGGGTATGAATAATACTTCCCTAGTTTTCCCGCTACAGATGGCCAACAATCTTCTGGTGCAGGAGTCTCAAGATCCAGGCGTAAGCCTGCTGACCCAGGTCATAACTAGCAACAAATTGGAGGGCACCCTGCTGAGCCTTCGCCTAGAGGACATACCGGATCACCAAGTCTCGTATCCGGAGCTCGCAAAAAACATGTTGGACCGCGATGTGAACATGGTGGGAGTCGTACGGGACGGGACCGTGCATCTCAGGTTCACAGATCTTTTTCCTTTGAAAGACGACGTGCTTGTGTATATAGCGTCCTCTCGGCTGGAGTGGAAATCAGTTGAAGACACGCTGGCCTCGGTGACCGGCGAGGTCAGCAGAGGGACGTAGGTAGGTCGGAATTGAACCGAACGATATGCGGCGAAAAAAATGGCTAAGTTCCAAGTCGTAGATTGGCTTGAGGGCTTTTCGCGTTCCGTTAGCGGTACAGACGGGTCTTCTAACCGATTGGAAAGAACCCGTCTGAATCAGATTCGGCGCCGCGACTTTACCTGTTTTTCCGACGCTCAATTGCGGGAAACGATGACTTTTCTTGCACGGAAAACCGGCGGGGATTCGGGTGAGGATGCTTTGCCTGAAGTGTTCGCCATCGTCAATGAGGCCATCAGTAGGCGTGAGGGAGCATGGCGATTTTTCGACTCGACGATCAAGGATCAAAAACTCCAAGCCATCCACGAACTGGCGCTCAGCGTTTCCCAAAGCATTGATTATCACAACGCTGTGAGCGATTCGGCGCCCATCAAAAGCCATTGCTGGGAGAGCTTCAACAATTCCATTGCTCCGATTTTGGTCCGCCAAGGATTGGAATCCTGGGAGCAGACTTTGGCCGGGGCGGTCCTCTATGTGAATCAACGGAGCCAGGTCGAATACGGGGCGGAGATCCATCTTCCGGCCTGCTTCTACCAGACCCTCAGGATTCATGACAAGGAAAACGAATTTGTTTTTGAGGTTACCGACGAGCAGATTTTGGCCGGTCTCGTGATGTACCGAGGGGACATCGTGGAGATGAACGCCGGTGAGGGCAAGACCATTGCCGCGGCATTCCCCGCCGTGCTTCACGCGATTCAGGGAAGAACAGTGCACGTGATCACTGCCAACGATTATTTGGCCGGTAGAGATGCCGAGTGGCTAGCTCCAGTATTCGAGTCTCTTGGACTAAGCGTGAGCGCCGTTTTAGAGGT
>VFHG01000239.1 GCA_009392075.1 SAR202 cluster bacterium | reverse complement strand
GTCGTCGCCGAACAGCGCCTTGCGGGACAAGTTGACCCGTCCTTGGGCGTCGATCTCCCGGATTATTACCGTGAGCTCTTGGCCCTCAGCCAAGTCTTCTTCCATGTCACCCAGGTCGCCGTTGCGGATCAAGCCGTCCTTGCCGGGGACTAGTTCCACGAAGGCGCCGAAGTTGGTCAGGCGCACCACCTTGCCGGTGAATATATCGCCAATCTGCAGTTCCCGGGTCAGGGCGTCTACCTTGGAACGGGCCAGTTCCAGCATGGCGGCGTCCACGCCACCGATTGTCACTGAGCCGTCGTCCTCTACGTTGATGCTGGTGCCGGTCTCTTCGATGATGGCCCGAATCACCCGACCGCCAGGTCCGATGAGAGTGCCAATCTTGCTAACTTCAATCTTCAAGCGAATCATCTTGGGCGCGTGTTCGCTCATCTGACCACGTGCTTCAGAGATGGCCTCGTTCATCTTGCCCATGATGTGCATGCGGCCCTGACGCGCTTGTTCCAGCGCTTCTTTCAGGATCGCCGGGGTCAAGTGAGTGGTCTTCACGTCCATCTGGAGGGCATTAACACCGGCGGATGTGCCGGCCACCTTAAAGTCCATGTCACCCAGGAAGTCTTCGATACCCTGGATGTCGCTAAGGATGGCGTATTCGCCGTCGTCGCCGGTGATCAGTCCCATGGCGATACCGGCCACAGGGGCTTTAATCGGGATGCCGGCGTCCATCAAGCTTAGTGAGCTGCCGCAAACACTACCCATGGACGTGCTGCCGTTGGAGCTCAGGCACTCGGACACAATCCGGATGGCGTAGGGGAAATCGTCCTCGGAAGGCAGGACGGGCGAGATGGCCCGCTCGGCCAAGGCGCCGTGTCCGATCTCGCGGCGTCCCGGGGACATTGCCCGCCGGGCTTCACCGGTCGAGTAGGACGGGAAGTTGTAATGGTGCATGAACCGCCGGGTGTTATCAGGACCAACGGAATCGATGGTTTGTTTCAAGCTCAGGGAACCCACCGTCACGATGGACAGCACCTGGGTCTCGCCCCTGGTGAACAGTCCCGTGCCGTGGGTGCGGGGCAAGATACCGGTGTCGCAGGATATCGGGCGGACCTGGTCCATCGCCCGTCCGTCGGAGCGGACGTGCTGCTGCAGGATGCGGCCTCGGACGGCCTCTCGGAACACGGCTTTGAAACCGTCGCCGATGGCGTTCTTGGAGTAATCATCTTTCAGCGCTTCGGTGACCAGTGCGGAAATCTCATGCTCGCCGTCGTCCATCTCATACATGCCGGGGTTCTTGCTGAGAAGGTCTTCCCAGCGGGAACCGACGATATCTTTGATCTTGGCAACGAGCGCGGCGGCGGCGGCGTAGTCGTATTCGACTTCGGCCTTGGGCTTGCCCACCTTGGTTGTTAGGTCTTCAATCAGGTCGATGGTGGCTGAGTTGGCCTCTTGGGCCTTGCCGATGGCTTCGACGATCACTTCCTCGGAGACCTCGTTGGCGCCGGCTTCAACCATCAGTATGGCGTCGCGGGAGCTGCTGACCACCATGCTCAGGGTGCTTTCAGCGCTCTGTGCGTAGGTGGGATGCAGGATGTATTCGCCGTTCAGGTAGGCGATCCGACAAGAAGCGATGGGTCCGTTGAATGGAATCTGGGAGATCGAGATGGCGGCTGAAGCGCCAATCATGCCCAGAATCTCGGGCGGGTTCTGCTGGTCGGACGAAAGTATCGTCAGCGTGATCTGGATGTCGTTGTGCAGGCCTTTGGGGAACAGGGGCCTGATAGAACGGTCAGTGAGCCGGGATGCCAGGATGCCGTCCTGTCCGGGGCGGCCTTCCCGGCGGAAGAAGCTCCCCGGAATCTTGCCAACGGAGTACATCCGCTCTTCATAATCAACTGTTAGGGGCAAGAAGTCGATGTCTTCTGCCCGGGGTCGGGAGGACATCACTGCGGTGACAAGAACGATGGTCTCGCCGAGGGTGACAGTCACACTGCCGTGGGCTTGGTTCGCCAGTCTCCCTGTTTCAACAGTTAGGGTTCTGTCGCCGATCTGGCTTGTGACCGACACGGGGTTAGATAGTTCTGTAGCCATAATATGCCTAGGGCAACCTCGCAATAAATAACGTGCGCAATCGATAGATGGGGTGAGAGCTAGACGAGAAATAACACCCTGAATAGGGTGTTATTCTGAGGGGACTTAACGCCGAAGGCCGAGCCTACTGATAAGTGTTTGGTAGCGGTTTACGTCTTCTGCGTCGAGGTATTTGAGGAGCCTACGTCTCTGGGAAACCATGCCAAGAAGCCCGCGCCGGGAGTGGACGTCCTTCTTGTGTATCCGCAGATGATCCGTAAGCTGTTTGATATTTTCCGTTAGCACGGCGACTTGGACTTCGGCTGAGCCTGTGTCTTTGTCGTTTCTTTGGTATTCCTTGATTATCCGCGTTTTGGTGTCTCCGTCTAGCATCAGGTGTGTACTTGCTTCTCTCTCTTCTCTTCTTTTACGTCCACAAGATTATAGCATACGGCCTCTGGCCGGGCAACGCGGGACCCCCACAGAATCTTCTATCGAGGAGCGCTAAATTCCCGAAAAATCCTGCCCTAACTAAGCACCGAAAAAGCGTCGGACAGCCCGCCACGCCCAGTAACCCCGAAGACCAGGTCGGAGGCACGGCCCCGGTAGAGGGCAATCTGCCCAAGTATCTCCAACGTTGCCGCCATGCCCTTTTCCGGAGGCTGATCGTCCACGCCCACAGCCTTAGCCAAGTCCATGGTGTGGATGATCAATTCAAATGTCCGGGTCGGCAGGTAATCTATGAGCCGCATACCGCCCACCGGAGTCGCCATGATGTGGTCGTCGGCCAGCTCTTCCAGCTTGTTCTTAACGTACATGGCGAAGCCGCGGACCATCATCCTGGGGTCGTCGATGATCTCCAATCCGGCGGCCCTTCCCCGCTCAGCAACCTGCTTCGGGTCTGCCAAGCCTTCGAACGCCTTTAGGAAGTAGTCCACCGGTCGCTCCAAATCAACCTTGTCCCCAGGTTTGGCCGAGTAACTCAGGATCGTGGTGAAAGACCGGTAAGTGTGCCCGGTCAGGTCGCGGGCACACCACTCGCCCAGGGCGGGCACCTCCCAGCCGTCGATGTCAACCTGGTCAACAACTTTTGCGAAGAATTCACCGGCTTCCAGATATGTTTCCCGAA
Source organism: SAR202 cluster bacterium (assembly GCA_009392075.1). The sequence continues at coordinate 2,374 of VFHG01000239.1, read as the reverse complement.
TGTCTTGGACGCTCATCTAAATCACCTGAGAGTTATGGCTGGCCGACTTCTTCTTCGATGTTAAGGGATTTCATCAGGCCGCTGAGCTGCGCCCAGGTTTCGTCTTCCACAAAGATCCCGTCTTTGCGTCGGGCCTGCTCTCTATTCCATTCGATCTCGCCGGGATAGAGCACCTCGGTGAAACCGGCGGCTGGCGGCGAGTCCTTGATGAACTCGACGAACTCCCCCATTTCCTTCTTGAACTCTTCAAGAGGCCGGAAGTGCTCCAGGTTGAAGGCAGCGATGAAGACGCCGTCGTTGTGCCGGCCTTCCGGGTCGATGCCGAAGCCCAGGCCGGTAAGTAATCCGGAGAAGACTTCCACCATGAAAGACAATGCATAGCCCTTGTGGCCTTGATCGACGCCAACGGGCAGAATCGCGCCGCCGGAGTAGTAGTCGTTGGGGTCGGTGGTGGGGTTGCCGTCCTTATCGACGATCCAACCCACGGGTATCTCTTCCTTACGGCTGCGGGCTAAGGCGATCTTGCCCAAAGCCACGGTGCTAGAAGCCATGTCCATCAAAACCGGCCCGTCTAGGTTGCTGGGCATGCCGATGCAGATGGGGTTGGTGCCCAATTTTCTGGCAATTCCGCCAAACGGCGCCACATGCTTGGGCGCGGCCCCAGAGTCAGCGGTAATCATGCCGATCATGCCTTCCGCGGCCATCATAGTCGGGTAATCCCCCAGCCGGCCGATGTGGCTCTGGTGGTGGACGGTGATGGCGGCGACTCCGTTGGTCCTAGCTTTCTCGATTGCCATCCGAGTAGCCTTCTCGGTGACCACGAAACCGAAGCCCCAGTTGCCGTTGATGACAGCGGTGCAGGGGGCTTCTTTGACGACCTCAAAAGAAGCTCCGGGGACGATGTGGCCGACGTCGATGCGCTCGACGTAAGTTGGTGTTTGTATGATCCCGTGGGAGTCGTGGCCCGCAAGATTGGCTTTGACCAGATGCCTCGCCACGATCTCGGCTTCGTCTTCGGGAGTGCCCTTGGCGCGGTAGATGTGGTAGGCAACTTTATGCAGATATTCGGGCGTAAAAACGGGCATGTTTCAACCTCGGCGGAAAGTGACCCTAGTCTAGTGGGGAGCCTGGGGTTTGTCCACCGCAAGGCGGCTGGCTGCGTCCGTTCCACAGCCACCTGGCGTCCTTGTTGGCCCCCAAGCGGACATGCTATTCTTTAATCGCATAATGCCCCTGTAGCTCAGTGGATAGAGTGCCGGCCTCCGGAGCCGGAGACGAGAGTTCGACCCTCTCCGGGGGTACCATATTTTTCCTCTTTTACATCACACCACCCCCCATTACTTGCACGCCTCCCGCCCTCCCATCTACTCCCTCCTATCTATTCCCTTCCGACGCCCGGTCACGCCGAGTTTGAAAATTGTGTTTGAACGTTGCCAAAGGGTCCGATACGATTGATTTGCATAGTGATTAGAGGAGGGCAAAGGCATGAACCAAGAGAACCGGATAAATTTCGCATCGGCACAGCAATTGAACGGCACGATACTGCCCATCAGCGGAATCGTGTTGGGATTCTCCATAGCATTCCTCAGCAGGGCGGGTACATTGGAATATTCACTGCTGCTGAAAGAAGCCTGGGCCGTATTCGCGATAACTATTCTCTTGAACGTGTTCTCGCGGGTCGTCTCGCCTGAGCCCGGTGAATCCGACCGAATGGCCGTCCTATGCTGGCGTTTCTTGGCGCCGTTGTCCGCCGGCGCCTTCCTATCCGGCCTAGGTCTACTGACGGCTTTCGGAATCATGAACGTTTAGATAGCGATTTCGCCTGGTGACCGCCATTAGACTGGGAACGGCTAGCAGGCCCAACCGCTGTGCACACGCGTGTTAAACTCAGTTATATCGGGGTGTAGCCCAGCGGTAGGGCGCCTGCTTTGGGAGCAGGAGGTCGGGCGTTCGATTCGCCCCACCCCGACCATTTATTCCGTGCCTAGAATGGCCTTTCTGAGCGATTTTCCCCTGCTCCGTAATCTGTCAGTTGGCATTTCCTCATTTTTTTTCCTACTTAGGCCAGTAAATCGGCCAAATTACGAAACCTACCGCTGGGCTACCTGTCCAGATGGTAATCTATGAACTCACCGATGGCAGTGGCCATCTCTGGACTGTGAGTCCTGACGACAGTGGACACCTCGGCTAACTCCACCCAGCTTTCCAGATGGTAGAGAATCCCGTGATGCCAAGCCATCTGATAGTCGCCATACTTATCCATCCAATGGCTGATGCTTCTGGCAGTCTTGCCAAAGATGTCATCATCCTTCTGGGCCTTCTCCAGTAAATCCGTTGCTTCTGCCTGTCTGTGCTTTTTGAGTTTTGTAACCAT
>VFHG01000238.1 GCA_009392075.1 SAR202 cluster bacterium | reverse complement strand
GAGTCCACCAAGGTGATATTGACCAGGGTTAGGATGGTTAACTTATTCGGCAAATTTGTCAAAAGAACGTGATGGAGCGCCATCAGTCAACCATGCCGACTTCACTTCATATGAGCAATAACCGGTGAACCAACAATAGGGATTATCGCCTGCATGAAGGTAGGACTGAGTCAATCTATAGTGGGGAGGAACGATGGTTGTAAGCCTATACACTTGATCCGTTAGGTAGTCCCACAGTTCCTTTTGAATCTCCACTTGCCTACCTACATCAGCGCCGATCCACTCGTCCAGAAGAACGTCAATCTTTTCATCTTCAATATGAGGACAGTTAACACTGGAATCGGAATGATATGGGAGGTAGAGCCAGTCGTAAGCTGTCGGTCCTGATCCATACGGGCTCAGCCCAATAAGGGTATCGTTCATCGGCTCCCCACACTTGGATTTTGACCACCAAGTGGCGTACTCGCTTTGCTTAATCGTGGCATCTAGGCCAATGTCTTCCCACATCTTTTCCAGGAGTACAGCTGTGTCGCCGAATGTGAATCCCGATAGTTCACCCCACTCGATTTCTACCTTGAACCCATCTGGGTAGCCAGCTTCGGCTAGTAGGGCCTTCGCACCCTCAGGATTGTATTGGTACCACTGACCTAGGTTTTCCACGGTGTAATCCGTGATGTCGGTGTACCCTCCAACCGCCCATGGCATAGGACCGTATGGTGTAGCGTCCCCGGCATTAATCACATTCGCAATCACATCACGATTGATAGCCATCGACATAGCCCGGCGAACCCTAACATCGTCGAAGGGCGGCTTGGCTAGATTAAGAAAAACACCGTGGTCTCCCCATCCGAATGAAGGGACTCTATATAACGTTGTATCGGGTACGGTCTTAAGCACCTGATCCAAAATGTCATAAGCGCTTATCCGCATGAGATCAATCTGTTCTGCCCGGTAAAGGGCTACCTGTGTGGCAGGATCGCGGGTGAATATGTAACGTACTGCGTCTAGGAACGGAAGTTGCTCCCCCTTTAATTTTAAGTGATAGTTCGGATTTGCGACAAACAGCATCCCTTCGCCAGCAGCAAATTCTTTCAGGGTGAACGCACCGGTACCACCTGGATTCTCGCCCAGACCACCGGGCGATTCTTGGGCCTCTTTAGCTACTATTGGCGGAGTGGAGCCGTTGGTATACAACGTAGGGAACCCCGCCAAGCCCACCTTGAGATGGAAGCGCACAGTTTCCTGGTCAATCACCTCGACGCTATCCACAGAAGCGGTGGCCGTGTATTGAGGGACCACCCTTAATAAGTCAAACGAATATTTGACGTCTTCGGCAGTAACCGCTCGACCGTTCATCGGAGGCCGGTCATGGAACCTTGCGTCCGGGTTGATCTTAAAATCCCATGTCTTCAAGTCTACCGCTTCCCAACTCACGGCAATATTAGGCCGAATAGTGGGTGTGGTGTGGACTTCTGGGAACCACCAAGTCGATTCCCATTCGAGCAAGGCGTCATACTGTGCCAGGTTTTCGTTGTTCCGTGCCCTGGTTGGATCAACATCGGGGATGGGGCTCATAGTGAGTTGGATTACGCCGCCCCGGCGCGGTGGCCATGGCCAAGCTTTCGGTGGCCATGGATACTTCTCGTCAAGTTCTTGCAGCACCGAGCGAGCAGCGTAAGCAAACGGTGTTGCCGTTGGCACTCCACCAGAAGCCGCGGGTGCACTTGTGGCAATAGGTTGCGGGGCGCTGGTTGCCGCGGTTTGTGGCGCAGCCGGCTCAGTGGACGAACCACATGAGATAACAAGAGCTAACAAGAATATGGCGATTAAAGGTAGTAACCGCCTTGAAGATGTCTTAATACGTCCAATCATTACTACTTACCCTCATAATCCCTTGTGTGGAATCCCCTGTGTGAACTCGTAATAGAAAGTCAAACCGTGACGATACCGAGATACTGAACGAACCCCATCGTTAATTAAACGCCTGCAATAACAAGGCTCAAGTACAACGAAATTCATATGCCATTTTCGAATCGCCCTCAGTTACCGCCGCATACTAGCTTAGTGCCGTATAAGAGTCAACGACAATTCCGAAATGCAGAGTGTGAGTCAATAAACAATAGCGGTTACCGCCAAAAGGTTTTCCGGGATTGATGTTGGTTAGTGCTTGCGCAACCGGGATGACATTCAGGCTGGTATATTCACCTACACAATCCATACGATTTTCTAACGAATTTCTAACGTTTCTTCCGGCGCTAAAACCGGGGCGGGTATCCATTTATTTTCCGGTTGAGGAGAGTCAGTGTCATGGAGGTCGAGACCCGGTCGGGTCAAATAGCCATTAGCAGGGGATATCGATACCAATCTGTTCGTTGACTTGGACCGAAGGATCATCCCAGGTTGCCGGGACTGACCTTAATATTTTCAAAAACGCCGCCGGAGGCGACGGGACAGACGGCGCCTCTACTATCCGGTTTGGATTCCCCCCAACGCGCTCTGAGTGCATGGGGGTTTACGATCGCCAATTGCTTGCTATTAGGAAACTCGAAAAGGAATGCTATAATTCCTGGCAGTCTGGAATGACTGCCCATGTCCCTCGGTCTAATCCAAAACATCAACGCGATTCAAGTAAGACCGC
>VFHG01000237.1 GCA_009392075.1 SAR202 cluster bacterium | reverse complement strand
CGGTCGGGCCAACCCCGTCGTGCCGATCACCGCCCGGCAGGGTGGGTTGGGCACGAACTCCCGGAAAACTTCGTTGAACTTTTCCCAGTTGTCCATGTTTGTTAGGAAAACCACCATGTTGACCACACGGCTGAAGTTAGTCCGGCCGGCCGTCAGCGTGGTTTCAATATGGCGGAAGCAGGCCCGGTATTGCTCCATGGAATTATCGCCGACCACCTCTCCATCAAAACTAGCTGACGTAGTGCCCCGGACGTATACCTTAACCGCCTTCACCTTGAGCATTTTGGTCAGGTCTTCATCAAAATAATCGGTATACATGCCGGTGCGGTAGGAAACAGACCCCGTGGCTTCGTGCCGGCCGTCGGCTATGATCAGGTCAAGCAGCGCGTCCCGCTCGTCAAACGAAAGGGCTTGAGCTGATTCGATGGACATGGCGTCAAGTTGGTCCAGTGTGTGGGCTGGGTTACTTACCTGAGTCATCGTTGAATATCCTGAGCCATCGAGTGCCTCCTAGACAGGTGCCAGTATCTTAGCGTCAGCCACAAGAGCGTGCAAGACGCTTTGACACCCTTCAACCCCGCCACCTATCATTGTATGCAAAGCGATACCGGAGCCCGGTTTATATCCGCACGGAGGCGTCAATGGCGACCATCAAAGAGCTGAAGGAACAATACGGGGGACTAGATCAGGAACTTCCCTCCAAAGGCGAAGAGGCCATTGACCCGGCGTGCCTGCTTACCTTCCAGTACGAATACCCCAACCAAAAGTCCCAAGTCGAGATAGATACCGATGAATTTACGGCGGTCTGCCCATGGACCGGCCTGCCTGACTACGGCGACCTTCTGATCTCTTATGTGCCCGGCGACTCATGCATAGAACTGAAATCCCTAAAGTACTACCTGCTTTCCTACCGTGATGTGGGCATCGTTCAGGAGCACGCCGCCAACCGGATTCTCAACGATCTCGTCGCGATCTGCCAGCCCCAGTCCATGAAGATCGTCCTAGACTACAAAGTCAGGGGCGGGTTGCACACCGCGGTCACCGTCGAATACAGCCAGGAACAGCGCGGGAACTAGGCAGTCGGTCAAGCCGGTCACCCCCAATATCCCCTATGTACCAGATAAGAATTGAGTTCACCTTTGACAGTGGGCACCGCCTCTTGGACTACAACGGCAAGTGCGCCTATCCACACGGCCACACCTACCGGGCGGAGGTCTTTCTGGAATCTCGTTCCCTCGACCGATTGGGCCTTGTTTACGACTTCACCGACCTGAAAGACCGGATCAAAACCTGGGTGGACGAGAACTGGGACCACGCCTTTCTGTTAAACAGCAAGGACAGCGAACTCATTGCCGGCCTTGGCAGCGCGGCCCTAGTACGGCTCTATAAATTCCAGGAGGAGAACCCGTCATGTGAAGTTATGAGCCGGACGCTTTACGAAAAGACCTCAGAGCTTTGCGGCATCGCTCCTGCCAAGGTCAGACTTTGGGAATCGGTGAACCAATTCGCCGAATATCACGGAGAGGGTTAGTGGTATGCCTAGCTACGGGGTGAGCCTGCTCTCCGGCGGACTCGACTCGACCACGGTAACCGCTCTCGCCAAGGGCAAGACCGACCACCTGACCGCCCTAACCTTTCACTATGGCCAGAGCCACAGCAAAGAGGTCAATTGCGCCGCCGAAGTCGCCCGGTCCCTGGGCGTAACGCAGGAATTGTTGGACATTTCCTTCCTTGGCAAGGTGGCCTGGTATTCGGCGCTGACCAACCCAGAACAGTTCCCGATGCCGGAAGACCGGGAAGCGTCACGAATGGGCAACAGTATTCCCATCACCTACGTTCCCCTGCGTAATACGATCTTCCTGTCTCTGGCCGCCGCCAGTCTGGAGAGCCAGGTCCTCTACGCAATTGAGATTGAACATGTCCTTCCGGAGGACGTTCAAGCATATATCTACATGGCCCCCAACGCGATCGACTACAGCGGCTATCCCGATTGCCGGCCCGAGTTTTTCCAAAAGATGGGTGAGTCCCTAGGGTACGGGAGCAAACTCTGGACCGAGTATCACGTTCCATTACAGATAGAGATACCGATCATTGAGATGTCCAAGGCAGATATCGTCAGGCTGGCCATGGAACTCGAGGCGCCGTTGGAACTCACTTGGAGTTGCTACCAGGGAGGCGAGATACCCTGCGGGCGATGCGATAGCTGCATCCTGAGGGCCAGCGGGTTTAGGGCAGCCGGCTATCCCGACCCGGCAGTACCCGACTAACGATGCTAAAGATAAGCCAAAGACAAAAAGGGGAGCCGGAGATTTTCCACTCCATCCAAGGAGAGGGAATCTCCATGGGTGTGCCATCGGTTTTCCTGCGGTTGGCCACCTGTAATCTAAGCTGTCATTGGTGCGACACCAAGTACACCTGGGACTGGCGGAATTTCGATTATGAGGCCGAGGTGGTGGAGCTAGAAGCGTTGGAGATACAGCGGAAGATACAGGCCTTCAACTGCTCTCATGTCGTGATCACCGGGGGCGAACCCATGCTGCAGCAGAAGGAACTAGAACCATTGGTGGAATCTCTAGCGGCCCAGGGTCATAAATTCGAAGTGGAAACCAACGGGACGATCGTTCCCCAGCCCGGAATGCTCCGCCACATCGGCCAATGGAACGTATCGCCCAAGTTGCGCTCGTCGGGAAACACCTCAGCAGGGCGGCTGATACCCCGGGCTTTAGAGACATTTGCCCGATTGCCTGAGGCTTATTTCAAGTTCGTAGTTACTGAGGAGTCCGACATCGACGAAGTCTGCGCTCTGCGAGACCAGTACGAGTTGACTCCGGACCGGGTGCTGCTGATGCCGGAGGGGCGGACGCCCGACGCGCTGGCAAAGAAGAGTGCGTGGCTTTCTGAGGCCTGCGTGAAGCACGGCTTCCGATTCACCACCCGCCTCCACATCATCCTCTGGGGCGATGTACGAGGGCGGTAGGACCTAGCTGCCTTTGAGCAATCGCGTAAGTTCTCTGATATCACCCAGGGCATCCAGATAACCCACTGTTTCCACCACGCGGGCCGCCCCCATCTCCCCCAGGACATCCTGGACCAGGAAGTTAAATTTACCCACTAATTCCTCGCGGGAAGCCGGGTTTTGCGCATCTCCGTGGTGGGCGATAACATCCTCAGTGAGAGTCCTACCATCCTTCAACGAGACTGCCACTTTGGCCGCCGGGTAATCGTAGCGGCGCAGATCCATGTCGGGGTCAGCCACGATATCTACACGGCGCGCCAGGGACAACGTCTCCGGGTCCTGCAAACGGTCTGGGTAGAAAGCAGTGATGTCCGTGCTGTTGTGCACCACTGCCGTCGCGACCGCGTAGGGCAGTGAGAATTTAGCAGCTAGCATATTCTCGGGCTCAGGGTCGGTCATGATCGTTGCCAGCGCCGGAGCTTCCACCTTGATCCGTTCCACATCTTCCGCAGCAAACCGCTCCCGGGCCAATAGCGTCTGAACGCCGTCCAGCACCGGATGGTTGTACAAGCAGCAGGCGTGGAGCTTGAAATAGTTCTGTTGGATGCGGTAGGCGCCTGGCACACCCAGATCCCGGACCGCAGCTTCGGAGTCGAAGGACTCACCCAAGATGTTGTTGTAGATGTCTGAGGGGCCGTCCTCCAAACCAGTGAACCCGCAGAGCGCCAACTGGGCCGCCATGATGCCTTGGAACCCCGATCGTCCGGGGTACAGGTTGCGGATAGTCGCCCCTTCGATGCACGGCGTCCAGGTATTGGCGGGACTCATGGAGGCCGCGATATTGATCGCGACGGTGGTGTGGGCTTCATCAAACCCCATCAGCTTGGCCGTGGCCACCGCAGAGCCAATGGTTCCCCAGGTGCCATGGGAGTGAACGGTTTTCTTGACCTTGGTACCGGTACCGATGCGGGAGGTCACCTCATAGCCGACGATGACGCTCTCCAGAAACTCCTTGCCACTGGAGCCCCGTTCTTCGGCCACGGCCAACGCCACGGGTATCACGTGGATGGCGGCATGCCCTCCACCCAACCGGTTGCCCTCATCCATCTCCAGAGCCACTCCGGCGGTGGCGTTCGACAGGGCGGCGAACACAGCAGTCGCTGAGCCGGTCTGCCCCAGAAGAGTTGATGGGCCTTGCCCGCCGTTCTTGGCTGCCAACTGCGCCAGCTTTTCGTTCTCGGGAAGGCGGCTGCCCGCAAGCATGGCGCCGATCGTGTCCAACACCACTGATTTGGCCGCGGTTACAGTGGCGGGTTCCAAGCCTTCGAGGTTGGTTTTGCAGACAAATCGAGAAAGGCGGTCGAGGTAGGCTGGCATCATGGTCTCCTGAAACAGGTTGCCCGTATTCTAACCGACTGGCATAATCCGGCAACCATGTGCGCCCCAGAAAATGAAAACGGCCAACATACCTTCCAACCTTGGAGCAATCTGAAACAGCCCATGCCATTCTGGCGCAAGCTGCGGCTATTGGCCGGCAACAATTTAATCAAACTGCGCACACGAAAGGGCTGTTGCGGTAACTTCAACCAGCCAGGTTGTTGACTGGGCGACAATCAGCCGCGAAGTTCCGACGGCTAGAGGTGTTTAAGTAGGCAGTTCCGTTTGGTAGACCTCATAGTGGCCGTTCATCAAAACCGGACTCGGTTGCGGAATTTGGGCGACCAACGTTTCTTCGAACACGGGCGTCACCGCCACCGGTTCCATGACCGTTAGCAGCCGGATTCCATCCCACCAGTGTTTGCCCCTGCCCCGCCGGCGTCGTTGATACCCCATTGCCGTTAGCTGCATGCCAAAGCTGCGCTGCGAGACGTCGTCCTGGCCGGTATCCAGGCACCAAGCCTGGAACCCGGCATACAAATCTTTGGCCAGGACTAGGTTGCTCTCGCCGACCTCACACTGGACATCCACGAACCTGGCAACCGGACCGTCGATCATCCGCGCCGTTGGCAAGCTTGCGATCACTATCAGAGGCTC
>VFHG01000236.1 GCA_009392075.1 SAR202 cluster bacterium | reverse complement strand
GGGGAGACGAAAGGGCGTATGAAGGAATAGAAGGCGGCTCGCCCGGAGACCTGTGGCAGTTTACCGATATCGACCTCTCCAAGGTCGCCGAGTCCATGGGGGCCTTCGGAATCAGGGTTGAGAAACCCGGCGACATCCAGAGCGCCATCGAGCAGGCAATCGCGTCTGGACGGCCGGCGGTGGTGGATGTAGTAACGGACCAGTTCAACAGCGAGGCGCCGGTCCCGTGGGCGCCGTAGAAACTGTCAGTTAACAGCGATCAGCAGTCAGCAAAAATACCGCCGGTAAAAACGGCGGTATTTTTTGTTAGATCTTATTGATGGAAGTTAGGAATTCTTTGGCGGCTTCGTAGTTGCGAGCCCCGCCGCGTTTGATGGGGGGCATGAGGTAGACGTTGTTGAGGCGGGCCTCTTGAAATTCTTGGTAAAGCTCCAGGGCGATATCGACTCCGGAGCGGCCGCCTTCCAAATCGGCCCGGACCGACTCTGGCACGGAGCTGAATAGGACCCCATCTTGCTCCAATACCTGCAGGCCGAAGTAGATGGGCAGGGTCCCAGCTTTGCCGGCGTGATATGCGTAGGACTCCCGGTACCGGGCTACGTGGTCCACGTCGAATATCGGCTGAGTGATTAGAAACTCGGCCCCAGCCTGCACTTTCCGCACCGCAAGTTGGGCTTCTTCTTCGATGCCCCTGCCCAGGTCGACGGTCCCGCCAATGCAGAAATCCGTGGGTGCCCGTAGTTTCGCTTCTTTGAAATCCTGGCCCTGGTTCATCTGGACGATGGCCGAGATCAGGCCGGTGGGATGGTAGTCGTTAACCGTGGCCACTCTTGCCTGGTCCTGTTCGCCGAACGAGTCGCCCTGCACCACCACCACATTCTGAAGACCCAACAGTTGGGCCCCCAATAAAAGGGACTGCACCGCCAGCTTGTTCATGTCCCTGGTGGCCAGAGTGAATACCGCGTCTTTTCCAGACTGCTGGATTCCGGCGGCCAACATGGCGGAATTGGTCCTAACAGCACGACCAGGATTGTAGGCCACTGAAATGAAATCAGCGTCGATCTGTGCCTGCGTTACGACGGCCGAATCTCCGGACCGGGGTGGAGAGAAATCGCAGATTATGGACGTGTGGCCTGTGGCCTCGAAGCAGCCTTCGGTGATCTTCACTACAGGCGCACCTCTGGAATTAGTCGATGGTCTATCTGATATCCAAGCTAAGCAGGCAGTTTGGATAGGTATTCTTTGAATAGGTCGATGGATTTGCGCTCAGAGAGGCCAACGAAATACCGGTAGCCAATGATGTAGTCGACGATATCCCGGGCCATCATCAAGAGATGGTCTTTGGGGTCGGCCAAGTGAAACAGACTGTCCACCCCGTCTTCCAGCCCCACGTAGAGAGTGTCTTCGACCAACAGCGTGTCTTCTTCGCTCATCCCTTTGCGGGCCATCCACCGGGCGAAAACAAAGGGCAGGCTGGTCATCTCGTGCCAAACCTCACCCAGGTCGTAGCGGTGCTCGTAGCCTCTGGCCCCCCGGCGGCGCCGCAGGGCGTCGTCTCCAGAGATCACAAAGGCGTCATGTTCATCCGGCATGGCAACGAAATTGTCCGCATTCCCATTAAATTTCTCGGCCAGTAAAACCTGGAACAACTTTCGGGTGGTCGAGTCGGCGGTAGCCGTGGCGATGGAGGCCCCGGAGAGCTCTTCCATGGGCTTCTTAGAGTACAACAGGTTGCTGCCTGCCTTATTTGATGCCGAGAGGCAAAAACCGGCGACAGGGACACAGATATCTTCCAGATCGAAACTGTCCACCAAACTTACCGGGCCGGCGTTGATCTCGCCGTCCCGCAGAGCTTGAGGAATGTCTTTAAGACCCACATCTTGGAGAACGATCCCACGGCGTACCATATCGATGTAAAAGGGCTCAAAATTAAGGTCGATGACCCGACCGACAATGATTGCCATCTATCTGCACCACGTCAAGGTTGAAGATTTAACAAAAACGCCATGAAACCCGGAGCGTCTGAAGGGATTTCATAGCTGGTGTTTCTACGAAGATTACGTGCCTGCTGGGCTGCGCAATTAATTCTAGGCGTAATGAAAATCAGCGTCAAGATAAAATTCTCCGAGTTGTCTAGCCTGCCCGGAAGTCCGGTTTATCGACATTGACGTAGCACTAACGTAAACTTGATTAAAGAGGCAGATTTGCGCGCATTCGTATTCGTAACAACTTTGTTCCTTCTCGCCGGATCGGCTTTTTCAGCCTCAACGGTTACGCGTGCCGATGAAGGAAATATCAAGGTGGTAGAGGCCAAAGCCGAGAGCCAATTCCCCGACGGGATAAAGTTTTCCGTGATCGCCAATAGCACTGACGTAATCGACGACATCCGCGTATTCTTCAGCAAGGTGGAGCAACAAGGCCGCAGCTCCTACCGCTCAGTGGACTTTGAACCTGGAGACAGCGTCGTTGGCGAATCGGTGCTCCCCAGTGGCAGCGGTGGCGATTACTTTCCGCCAGGAACCAAGATCGAGTACTCATTCGAAGTGCGGGACAAGGCCGGAGCAGTGTTGCGAACTGACTCAAAGGAATTCGTCTACGAAGACAACCGCTTTGAATGGCTCACGGTTGTTGAGGACCTGATCACGGTCTACTACTACGGCGAATACGTTGAAGACCGCGCCAACGTCGTCCTTGCAGCAGCCAAAGAAAACCTGGAGCGGATGCTTCCCGTTCTCGGTATCGCGCCCACCGAACCGTTGCGCATCGTTTCCTACAACAACTACCGGCATATGTCTTCGGCCCTGCCTTTCCGCTCCCAAGCAGTTAGCGAAGGATTGCAGACCCAGGGCATGGCATTCAGCAGCGAACGGGTGTTGTTGGTCCATGGTTTCGACCCGACGGTCACCGGCACCGTCTCCCATGAGTTCACCCATCTCTTGGTGGGTGAAGCCGCCGGCTCAGCGATCGGCCAGGTGCCTTCCTGGCTCAATGAGGGCCTTGCTGAATATGGAAACATCGACCCTACCGACGATTACAACGCCGCTCTGCGCTACGGGATATTCACCCGTCGCATCAAACCCCTTTGGTACCTCAGTTCCTTCGGCGGCACTCCTGAAGACATCGTCATCGCCTACGGCCAGGGGCGGTCCGTAGTGCAGTACATGATTGATACCTACGGGGAAGCCCGTATGGCTGCCCTTTTCCCGGTTCTCCAGCGTACATTGGACATCGACCTTGCGTTGCTGGAAGTTTACGGGATGGACCAATTTGGCCTCGATACCGCATGGAGGGAGGCATTGGGGCTGGAGCCGCTGCCGTCTCCTGACGAACTCGAATCCGAGTTGAATGAGGCTTCGAAAACATCTGAAGCCGAGGCCTCCCTGGCGGAAAGCTCGGAAACTGACGAGTCGCCAGCCGATACCGGGGCTGCCTCAGAGTCGACCGACACGGCTGAATCCACTCCCGAAGCCGATCCGGCTGGAGCAACCGGAGATGACGAAAGAGATTCTGAGAGTGGATCAAATTCTCCGGGTTGCAATGTCCCGGCGTCAGGGAATGCTCCAACTGGGTTAGGGATGTTGCTGCTGCTCGGCGCGCCCTTTGGTTTAGTGGCACTCCCCCGTCTTCGCCGCCGCTGGCCCTTTAGCTAAGCGGCTCTCAAGCAAATGGCAACATTTCACTGCGGGAGAGCTGCGTTCGAAGCCATAGCCAGGACGTAGGCTAACGGGTGCGGGGATTGAAGGCGTCGTTGACCGCGTCACCCAGCAGGTTGAAGGTGAAGAGCAGCATCGACAGGGTGAGCACCGGGAATAGCAATAAATGGGGGTTAGACCGTAGTACCGAGATGCTGCCGTTCTCAAAGATCATCAGACCCAGGCTGGGGGTTGGTGGCTGAATCCCGATTCCCAGGAAACTCAGTAGCACTTCAGAGCCGGCCACTCCGGCCAGTCCCGCCGAGACCATGACAATCACCGGGCCCATCACGTTGGGTAGCACGTGCCGCATCAGGATCCTTGAAGTTGGCACGCCGATGCCTCTCGCTGCTTCAACGTATTGGTTCTCTCTGACCTGAAGGACCTGACCTCGAACCAGCCTGGCCATTCCGAACCAGGAAAAGATGGCTAGCGCTAAAGACAGAACAAGATAATCCACCACGCCCAGACTTACGATATCAAAGCCTACGATGTCTTCTATCTTCCGCACCCAAACGGTCACCGGAGCTTTGACCGTGGATATTATTATCAACACAAGGAAAATTTCCGGAAAGGCTGAACTCACCTCCCCCACTCGCATGATCAAGGTGTCTATAAATCTTCCGAAATAGCCTGCGAGCAACCCCAGGGAAATACCGATCAACAGGCTGCCGGTGACCAGGGTCACTACGGTGATGATTACGGTGGTCCGCAGGCCGTAAATGATCCGGGTGAAGATATCTCTGCCCAGCCGGTCTGTACCGAAGGGATGACTGATGCTGGGGCTTTGTTTGGTTATTGAAAGGTCTTGGTCATTGAAACCATAGGGTGTCACTAATGGGGCCAGTATCCCGGAACCGTACATCAGCAAGATAATTGTCAGGCATGCCACACCTAACTTTTTTCGGAGCAACCGGCGAATGGAGATGGCCCAATAACTTGGGCTGCGCTCCAGATTCGGTCCGACCGTCAGTTCTGCCTCGTTACGCAGCATAGGAGCCACCCAATCTGATCCTTGGGTCGAGCCACGGGTATATCAGATCGACGATCAGATTTGCGGCCACAAACATAGTGGTGCCAATGATTATCACGGCATTGATGATCGGGAAATCCCGGGCAAATATGGATTCGATGAAAAGGTTTCCGATCCCGGGGATTCCGAAGAACCGCTCCACAATAAACGAAGTGAACGCTATCCCGGCCAGGGAGAAGCCCAGCATGGTGATCACTGGGATCATGGCGTTGCGCAAAACGTGCCGCCGCTGGACCGTGAATTCAGAAAGGCCCTTCGCTCTGGCCGTGCGGATATAGTCCTGACTTATAACTTCGAGGGTGCTGGCGCGCGTCAGCCTAGTGATTATGGCTATTCCCGGAACACCCATGACGACCGCTGGCAAAATGACACGCGTGTCGAACAAGCCTCCCCAACCATGTGTTGGGAGAATGTCCAGCTTTAGCGCAAACACCAACAACACGACCGGAGCCGTGAGAAAAACAGGTATGGACTGGCCCAAAAGTGTAAACGCAACCGTACCCGTATCCCACAGGGTTCCTTGTCTAAGGGCAGCGAACAACCCCAAAGGGATTCCTACGACCAACGAAAGGGATATTGCAGCGATGTTGAGTTGGGCCGAGACCCACATCTTCTTCTTGAGAAGTTCGCTAACGGTCCGGCCGCGATACTTGAAGCTTTCGCCGAAATCTCCGCGGACTACATCTTTGATGTAACGGCCGTATTGGACGAAAATCGGGTCGTTAAACCCCCGCTGTTCCCGGATACGCTCAATGACCTGCTCGTCGTTGTACTGGCCCATGAGAATCTCAACCGGGTCGCCAGGCCCAAACCTGCCTAGAGCGAACGTGATGAACGAAACGATCAACAAGATCACTGGTAGCCAAGCCAACCGGCTAAATATGTATTTGCCCAATCTAGCTCCGGGCCCCTACTTGTCTGTTAGATAAACGTGTCTGAGTTTGGGAATGATTAACGGCGTTAGGAGGTAGTCATGTACGTTGGGTTTCACCAATAGATACCTCTCTCCGCTGTACCAAAGAGGAATCCATGGAGCGTCATCTAGGATCGTTTGTTCAACCTCGTTGTATATGCTGAAGCGCAGAGTTTCGTCGGTCTCAACCCTCGCCTTTTCCAACAGCGCGTCCACTTCCGGATTGTTGTAATTGGTGTGATTGTTGCTGCTGTCGCTGTAGAACAATATGTCCAGGAAGTTTTCAGGGTCGGGATAGTCGGCGATCCAGCCGATGTCGAACATCTGGAACCGTCGTTTGTTCAGGTCCTTCAAGAACGTGGCGAATTCAGTCTGTTGAAACTCTGTTGTGATTCCTAAGTTCTTCTCCCACATCGCCAGGACCACTTCCATGTCCAAGCTCACATTGGCCCCAAAACTGCCTGGGGTCGTGATGGTGATGGGAGGCAGGTTATCCAGGTCGTTGCCGTATTTGGATTCCAGCAATAACTGCTTAGCCTTGATTGGGTCAAACTTGTAGCCGGATACCGACTCGCTGAATCCTGGGAAACCTGGCGGCAGAATTCCTTTCGCCGGCACTACCTGGTCACCCAGGACGATGGTCGCGATCTCCCGCTTGTCGATCGCCAGATTGAGCGCCTGCCGGACCTTAACGTCGTCCAGCGGCGGCTCGTTCACGTTCAAGCCGATGTATTGGACGCTGAATGACGGCGCCGCTCTTGTCAGCTCGGCGTTCAAGCTGTGGCTCGGCTCAAGCAGCCGGTCAAGATCGGCCAGACCCACGCCTGCTATGTCAATCTCATCATTCTCGTACATAAGCATTGACGTTCCGCCGCTCAGAATCATCTCCACTTCTGCCACTTTGGCGGAACCCAGATGGTAGGCGTCGTGACGGCTGAGGATCAAAGTTTCGCCGACCTTGTACTCGGTCATCTTGAATGGGCCGGTCCCGTTGGGCTTGCGGAACCAGTTCTTGGGATTGGCCTCAATATTTTCCCGGTCCAAGACAAAGGCGGTCGGATAGGTCATTTTGGCCAGGAAGAAGGACTTGGACGCGTCAATCGTGATCTCGATGGTGCGTTCGTTGATGATCCGCACTCCCGAAATCTCCAAGACATCCCCGGCCAGTTTGGCGTCCACGCCAACGATATCTCCCAGGTATTGGTCAACGTTGGGCGCCTCAGTGAGTGGGTCGGTGGCGCGTTCCAGCGACCAGCGGACATCCTCCGCAGTGACCGGCTTGCCGTCATGGAAGACGGCGTCCGGACGAATTCTGAATGTGTAAACACGGCCGTCGGCTGAGATATCCCAACTTTCGGCAAGATCCGGAACAACATTAAGGTTTCTGTCGATGGTTACCAATCCGCCGAAAACTTCGACAATGACTTGGGCGGAGGTCGCGTCAGTGGTCAAGTGCGGGTCGAGGGTGGGCGGGTCCACATAGAGCCGGACGAAGCGCCCGCCTTCCAGCGGTTCGGCACTGCCGGTTGTGTCACCGGCGGCCGGTGCGCTTGAAGAGGCGGTAGGCTCGGGGGAATCCCCGGTCGATGGAGTAGTCTCACTGCTTCCGGACGACCCGGAACAGGCCGCCACCAAAAAGAGCATTCCAAAGGCTAACAGGAGAGTTTTCCAACCCATTTTGTTGTTCCTTAATATCTGGGATAGTGCCTTCTGGGATCCAAGGTGTCGTTGAATACGGAACACGCCTCAAACCTATTCTAGTTAGCCTTGGGGCGTTATTACAATGCCATATTTCCCGCCGGCGCCGCATATCACATCTGGAAATCGCCGGGCTGCCTTGTAAGAGCCACGCCCATTTGCTAACATATTCATGCCTATTTGCAACTGTGTTTAGTTTGGCCCGACCCTCGCCGGCACAGCGGTAAATTTCCATCATGGCGAGCGTAGCCAAGAGGCCTAAGGCGCCTGTCTGTGGCACAGGAGATCACGGGTTCGAATCCCGTCGCTCGCCCCAACAGCAATTCTACTCGATTCCCTCATTAGATGCGCCCGTAGCTCAATGGATAGAGTACTGGGCTTCGAACCCAGGGGTTGTGAGTTCGAGTCTCGCCGGGCGCACCACTTTCTAGATACGAAACAGCCCTCTCGTACCACACGAGAGGGCTGTTGCATTCCATTATTGCAGCCTATTTGCAGCCTAATATATTTTACCCCTAATACCCTCGGATCCATGTTCTTTGATTATCGTGTTGTTGAACCCTTCATCAAAAGCCAAAGCCGCTGCCTCTTGGATGCCCGGTAACACATGGCTGTAAACATCCAAGGTCAGACTAACACTGTTATGACCTAGACGCTCGGAAACCACTTTAGGGTGTACTCCCAATGCCAGCATCAAGGAAGCATGGCTGTGCCTTGCATCATGAAGCCTAACCTCTGGATACCCGGCCCGTTTTGCCAGCCTAGACCAAGCCTGACTGATTGAATGAGGTAAGAGGGGTGTGCCGTCCACGTGAGAGAACACTAGATCCCTGTTGGAAACAGCCGCTCCCATCGT
>VFHG01000235.1 GCA_009392075.1 SAR202 cluster bacterium | reverse complement strand
TGATATAGAGGGTTGGGTCCTGCGCGACGTAGACTTGTGAACCCCGCCAGATCCGGAAGGAAGCAACGGTAAGCAGGACCCTGCGGGTGCCGCGGGAGTGCCTGGCCTGAGTCATCATTCACGAAATGTCCGATGGTCTATGACAACGGGAGGTGTGCGGTCTTTTTGAATTTCTCACTTATTTTTACCCCTTTGATATTCCTTTCTGCCACGGTGTGCTTCACGCTGTGACGTCATCTGCTAGCCCCTCAGGTAATCGTACCAGGGTTCGTAAGTCCCTCGGCCAACACTTTCTTGCCGATACCCGCATCGCCGGGCGGATTCTTGATGAGGCAGACCTCTCTCCGGACGACGTGATCGTCGAGATTGGGCCGGGCCGGGGCGTTTTGACGAAGCGGATGGTGGACCGCGTGAAGCGGGTGGTGGCCGTAGAGTTGGACGGTGAACTAGCAGAGGCCCTGCCATCACGCCTGGACTTTCCTGCAAACTTGACCTGTGTCAAGGCCGACGCCCGGGATGTGGATCTGACTGAACTTATCGCCCCCGATACCCCTTACAAAGTTGTGGCCAACCTCCCTTACTATGCCGCAAACCCGATCATTCGCCGGTTGTTGGAATCGAAGCCAAAGCCGGACGTTTTGGTGGTCATGGTGCAACAGGAGGTGGCGAAAAACATGGTGGCCCAGCCAGGCGACATGGGGATATTGTCGGTGGCCACCCAGTTCTACGCCCGCGCGAAGATGGTGTGCTCTGTGCCGCCCAAGTCCTTCAGACCTCCGCCCAAGGTAACATCCGCCGTGGTGCGCCTGGATGTGTTGTCGGTTCCAGCGGCTGATGTGGCCAGTGAAAAGGGTTTCTTCACCGTGGTTCGGGCTGGGTTCGCCGCCCCGAGAAAGCAGCTAAGAAATTCCCTTAGCCAGGGACTGGGCATCGAGCCCATTGTCGGTGGCCGGGTATTGGAAGAGGCCGGAATCGATGCCACCAGAAGGCCCCAGACGCTGAATATACCTGAGTGGGCGAGCATCTATCAGGTGTGGGCTAAGACTGCAGACGACGGTATGGAGGGGGCGTAGAGTTGGAAGTACCGGCCTACGCCAAACTGAACCTTACCTTTGAAGTCCTGGGCCGCCGCGATGACGGATTCCACGACGTCACGACTATCATGCAAACTATCGACCTTTCAGACTTGCTGCGCATCGAGCCGGCAGCCGACCTCAAAGTGGAGTGCGAATATCCGGAATTGGCAGGGGAACAAAACCTGGTTTGGAAGGCGGCGGTAGAACTGGCCAAGGCGGGCGATATCGAACCCGCGGCCCTCGTAACCGTTGAGAAGCACATCCCGGTGGCGATGGGATTGGGTGGCGGCAGCAGCGATGCAGCCGCTGCGTTATTGGGTCTGAACTCCTTGTGGGGATTGGGTTTTTCCCTCGATGAACTGGCTACCATCGCAGCGGTCCTGGGGTCCGACGTTTCGTTCTTTCTCTGGGGCGGTACGGCATTGGCCCAAGGGAAGGGTGAACAGATAACCAGCCTATCTCCATTGCCTCCGTTGGCGGTCACCCTGGTCTTTCCGGACCTGGCCATCCCCAACAAGACGGCTGAGATGTATTCCAGATTGAACATGGGCCAGTTCAGCGACGGTGGGATCACTAGGCAGATGGTACAAATCCTAACAGCCGGTCAGTTCGTAAAAGAATCTGTTAGGGGACTAGTATTCAACGCCTTCTCAGAGGTGGCGGCGCGGTCATATCCGGAATTGTTGGAGATGTGCCGTCAGGTTGCGGACCGGGGCGGCCCTGTGATGCATCTCTGCGGGTCCGGACCTGCGTTGTTCACTCTGCCATCCAGCGAAGAGGAGCACCAGTGGATAGCAGAGCTATTGCAACCACACAGCGCAGGGGTTTACCTTGTAACTACAGTCCCGTCAGAAAGATGCGGCCTGGGATCATTACCGGTGGGCGCATAGCAGGCTCCGCGATCTCTATAGAGCGAAGGACCAATCAATGGGCGTACTGGGCAGCATATCAATCGGCATAAATCCCAACCTAATAGACGCCGGGCCAATAACCCTTTCCTGGCACGGTCTTTTGACCTTTGTGGCCGTTGCGGTCGCCGTCTGGTTGGTGGCCCGCTGGGGCGCTAAAGATGGAATGATCGTCGATTCCATCTACTCCGTAGCCGTCTGGGCAATCATCGGCGGTGTAATCGGCGCCAGACTCCTTCATGTCATCGATTTTTGGGACGAAGTCTACAGAGACGACTTCTTCAGCGTGTTCTCGGTCTGGTCGGGAGGTATCGCGATCTACGGTGCCATCATTGGAGGCTTTATAGGCGGCGCGGCATATATCATGATCCGCAACTCCGAATGGTTCCTGGCCATGTGGCGGACGGTGTTTCCATTCATGGGAGAGGCCCACAAAGCCAACCTGCCGGGCATCGGTCGTTTGGCCGATATCACAGCCCCAGCCCTGCTGCTGGCCCAGGCCATCGGCCGTCTCGGGGACATAATCAACGGGGAGCACTTTTCCAAGGTGACCGACCTGCCTTGGGGAGTCATCTACACCAATGCCAACAGTCCCGGCATCTTCCGGCCGCCGACCCATCCCACCGTCGGTTATGAATTGATCTTCGATCTGGTGTTATTGGCTGCCATCTGGCCTCTGCGAGACCGGTTGCGGCCCCATGGGATGTTCTTCACCCTCTATCTGGCAACCTATTCAATAGGCCGTTTCTTCCTCAGTTTCCTTAGAGAAGAATTCAACGAATACTTCGGCGGAAATCTGAACGAAGCCCAGGTGGTGGCCATAATAGTAGTGATATTCACCGTGCCCCTGCTGGTCTGGAAGGCCCAGATAGTAAGGCCGGCGGCAAACCGGGCTTAGCCGACAGGCTTGACGGGCCCGACCCACTCCATTGTCATTCCGAGGCATCAGCCGAGGAATCTCGTTGCTCTTGGGCCAACGCTAGATGAGACAAGACGCCACGCCTGACTTGGGTAACGGTTACGGAGGAATCTCGTTGCCACTAACCCAACTCTGAACGAAGGCAAAGAGACCCATTGCTTCACTCGGAGTGACAGAGAAGCACGGGATGACAGAGAGGAAGGAACGCCCGGCGCTGAGGTACACCTACTAAAGAAGGGCGAGGCTAGCCCTCAGACGCCTTGAAGTCCAATAGCCTTAGGGCGATTGCCCCTTTGCCGCGGAAGGAGTCGTTCATAACGGTGAAGGCTAGGTCGGCGTATTGGGTGTTGGCCTGCCATTTTTCTGTTTGGTTGAAGGCCAACGCGGTGAATTGAGCGCCGTTGGTCTCTACCCTCAGCCGTAGGTGCTGCTGTTCCCGGCCCATGTGGAAGGTTTCGAGAACCTTGACGCCTATGCTGGCGAAGATCGGCCTGGTGTTGCCTGGCCCGTATGGCTCCAGGTCGTTGATCCATCGAACCATGACTTCGTCCAATTCGTCCAGGGTGATAACGGCGTCTATCTCCACCTTTCGTACCAGCCCTTGGGTCTCTAGGATCTCAGCGCTGTAGGCCTCTAGACGCGATTTAAGCTGGGGGATGGCCTCGGTGGCAATAGTGAGGCCCGCGGCTTGGGAATGGCCGCCAAACCGCACCAGAAGGTCTTCGCAGGACTCCATGGCGGCTACGATGTTGAATTCAGGGATGCTGCGCCCACTGGCCACGCTGTACTCGCCTTCCACGGCGATTACCACGGCTGGACGGCGGAACCGGTCCACCAGGCGTCCCGCGATGAGGCCCGCAACACCCCTGTGGAACCGTTCATCGGAAATCACAAGCATCGGAGGGAGTTCATCCAGGTCCGCCACGAGCTGATCGGCAATGCCGTAAGCTTCCTCGGAAGCCGCCCTCCGGTCCATATTCAACGATTCCAGTTTATGGGTCAGGGCAGTGGCTTCTTCCGTAGATGTTGTAGTCAAGAGCCGGAAGCTGTCCATTGGGTCGCCCATACGCCCGGCCGAGTTCAGCCTGGGCGCGATCTGGAATGAGACGGTCTCGGCGGTGATCTCATCTGGGTCTACCCTGGCGGAGCTGTAAAGAGCCCTGAGCCCAGGGCGTCGGGTGTTGCTCAACTCCCTGAGTCCTTCTCTTACCAGATACCGGTTCTCGTCCAAGAGCGGAACGAGGTCAGCGATCGTCCCTAATGCGGCCAATTCAAGGAGCCCTGGGTCCCAGGGTTGGCCATAGAACTCGAATAGACCTTGGATCAACTTAAACCCGATTCCTGCTCCACAGAGTTCAAAAAATGGGTAATCTCCGCCTGCCAACTTTGGGTTCAGGGAGGTGACCGCATTCGGAACGCCGTCATGGGGCAGATGGTGATCGGTGATGATTACATCGACGCCCCGGGTTTTGGCGTAATCAACCTCGTCGAAGGCCGTTATCCCGCAGTCCACCGTCACGATCAGAGTCACGCCTTCGTCCGCTAGAGTGTCGATCGCCTGATTGGACAGGCCGTGACCCTCGTCGACGCGGTGTGGGAGGTATGGAGAGACCGATACTCCCAGCGAGGTAAGGCCTTCTGAAATGATGGCTGTTCCCGTGATGCCGTCCACGTCAAAGTCGCCGAACACTCCAACCCGCTCTCCGTTGTTAACGGCTGCGTAGAGACGGCGCAATGCGATGTCCATGCCAGTGATGCGTAGAGGGTCGTAGGGCAACTTGTGGGGTGGATCGATTAATGCGCTCAGCTTTTGTGGGGTGTCGATACCCCGCCGAGCGAGCACTTGCGCGATGGCCGGTGGCACGTGTCCGGAAAGAGCGTCGGTTTGAAGGGTAGTTGGCAGCGACCATGGGTGTTCCCCACCGCTGGTGGTCACGGTCTAGCTGACCAGGTCGGGTTTGCCGAAGACCAACACCGAGTTGTGGCCGCCGAAACCAAAGGAATTGCTCAAGGTGATGTTCATTTCCTGCGAGCGGGCCTCATTGGGTGTGTAGTCCAGATCGCAATCAGGGTCTGCATCTAAGAGATTGATGGTAGGCGGGACAATACTGTGCTCCATAGCCAGGAGGCAGAAACATGCTTCCAGAGCGCCGCCAGAACCCAGTAGGTGCCCAGTCATGGATTTGGTGGAACTCAGTGGCACTCGGTAGGCGTCCTCACCGAGAGCTACTTTGATGGCCATGGTCTCATGACGGTCGTTCAACGGAGTGGACGTGCCATGAGTATTGACGTAGTCAACTTTGGATGGGTCCACGCCCGCTTCTTCCAGGGCTTTGGCCATCGCCCGGGCGGCGCTTTCCCCAGTTGCCATTGGCTCGGTCAGGTGATGCGCGTCCGAGGTGGCCGCATACCCTTTGATCTCGCCCAGAACCGTAGCGCCACGATTTTTCGCGCTTTCTTCGCTCTCAAGCACCAGCACGGCCGCGCCCTCACCCATGACGAAACCGTCACGGTTTTTGTCGAAAGGGCGGCTGGCTTTGGCGGGATTTTCGTTGAACCTGGAAAGGGCTCTCAAAGCATTGAATCCAGCAACCGCTACGGGGACCACTGGAGCCTCGCTGCCGCCGGCTAGGACGATGTCTTCTTGTCCACGCCGAATCATTGCCCAGGCTTGGCCGAGGGCGTCCGCTCCGCTGGAACATGATGAAACAGCACAGTAGTTGGCGCCCATGGAACCGGTGACCATCGAGACCTGGGCCGAAGCCATGTCACCCAACATCATGGGGATAAGAAAAGGACTGACACGCTTGGGGCCGCGATCGAGAAGAATCTCATGTTGCGCTGAAAGGGTGCTTATTCCGCCGATACCGCTCCCGATTATCACCCCGACGCGGTACGGGTCAACGCTTCCAGACTCAAGTCCGGCTTGGCGGCAAGCTTGTTGGGCTGCGACTGCCGCAAACTGCGCGAATCGGTCCATCCGCCGCGCTTCTTTGCGGTCCAGGTAGTTTTCAGGGTCGAACCCTTTGACTTCCGCGGCGAAATGGGTGTCATAGCCTTCCGGATCAAAGGCGGTGATGTAGTCGACTCCCGAACGGCCATTAACGATGCCGTCCCAGGTTGTTGCCACGTCCAAGCCAAGGGGACTGATTATTCCCATCCCCGTGACTAAAACCCTGTGATTACCGTTCATATTTTCCCCAGCACGTACACTCACGCCAAACCCCAATCACGGGATTTCACAAATCACAAATGAACAAGGACGACCAAGCATTAAGTTATCGGATGCGAAACCCGCGTTTGAAAGTTGCAACTAAGACGGCACCGGGGCGGCTAGGCCCTGGCGCCTCCCTTCGTTGAAACGGTCACTGTCAAGTCGATCAGCTCTGTGAGCTCGGTGATTCGGCCCGATATGTTCAAGGCCAATTCCCGGTTGCCGGTCGGTCCGGTCAACAGCTTCATGGACTCCGACAAGTCATTCACCTGACTGCCAATGGCGTCCGCCGCCTCTTTCCGGGCGTTAGCCAGAGGTTGGGACACCGCTCGGATCTGATCGGCAAGCTCACTGACACGTTCCGTGATGTTCTCGCCAAATTCCAGCCCCGTTAGAGAAGCAGCGTCCGACCAGTTCTTGAGGGCCTCGGTCGCTTCGCTCAACTTAGAAGCAAGCGTGTCACTAAGGTCTCGGCTGGTAACCGCCAGCCTTAGCTTGTAGGTGCGGAGAATCCGGAAGACGCGCCGGTAAACATCGTCCACTGGGTTTAGCTTGGCGGAGTAGCGGTCAAAGAGGTCCCGGCTCTCCTGCATGGTCCAGCGCTTGTCCTGATGGACGAACTGCCTACCCGTGTAGAGATGGTATGGCCGCATGGCTCCTTCAGCCAGTAATTCGCCGTTCTCGTCCAATGGGACCAGAGAGTCCCAGTTGGAGGTAGCGGGCAACGGAGTCAGGAAGTTGACGGTCTGATATTTGCTAACCGTCGTTACCCAGTCCGCTAGGTCCATGATGCTCTTTTCAGTATCAAATGGCAGGCCGATGATGGTCATGGCGACCACGGTTAAGCCGGCTTCGTTGATGTAGTGCAGGTCCTTGTGCATCTGGCCCGGTTCCTGTCGTTTGTTCACCGCGATCAGATTTTCGGCGTTATCCGACTCCACACCAACGTAGACCATCTTGATGTTGGCGTTCTGCATGGCTGTAATCAACTCCGGGTCTTGGCCAACCTCAGCTCGGACTTGGCAGATCATGTTCATGCCATCGGTGTGGCCATTCCAACCTTGCAGCCGAGTCAAACGTTCATCGCGGAACTTGACCGCCCGCAGGGGAGGCGCATGGAGGTCATCGGAGATAAACACCTGGAAGGTTCCATTCCTCGAGGTGTGTACCAGGCCGTCAGCAGCCAAATCTCGCAATTGGGCCAGGCGCTTGAACTCGACCTCCCGAGAGATCATCCGGTAACCAAGGAATTGTTGGATAACCTGGCAGTAGGTGCAGCTTTCGGTGCACCCACGAATAGTTTCGATAACAGCTCCGACCATGGGGTTGCCGGAGTTTAGGTCTTTGATGGAGCGGAAATCAGGGAGTTCCACGAAGTCGGGGCTAACCAATCCTTGGCGATTGGTCTGGACTATGCCGCCGTCTTTCCGGTAGCTGATGCCAGGAATTTTCGCCAGATATTGGTCCCGGTCACTCCCTCGGTGCTCTAAGAGCACGTCGGACAGTTGACCAATGATATCTTCGCCTTCGCGCTGAACTATCACATCAAAGTCGCCATAGTTGAAGGCTTCCTCGGCCAGAGGACTCATCTGAGGACCGCCGCCGATGGTGATTAACTCTGGGTGGTGTAGCTTGGCCAACTTGGCAATCTGATACCCGCGAGGCGCCTCATTGATGAGCGCGGTGACCATCAAGATGTCTACGCCCTCAAGGTCTTTGTCGGGATCGATCAAACCGGAGCGGTCTTCGAACCAGATCTCTCGCTCATAAACATTAGGACCTTCCCATTGGGCTAATGCACCCGAGAGGAAAAGCAGTCCTTGCCTGGGTATGGCTACGTATTCAAAGTTCCCACCGGCTGACGCTGGTTGAAACAGCACCACCCGTTTGATTCGAGACATCATTGCTCCTATTTGTTCGGCGAGGCAGCATTATTAACTGCGATTTAACTAAGGTTCGATATTGTAGGGCCGCAGGGCGACCGTTCGGTGTTACTTGGTAGGCTGTGTGTAAAGCCACCGGCGCCCGTCATCGGCTCGCGCATTATTATAGAGGACAACCCGTCGGGGGAATAACTGATTTCCCTACCTG
>VFHG01000234.1 GCA_009392075.1 SAR202 cluster bacterium | reverse complement strand
GGCGCCCAACGCCTTCTGCCCGGAATCGTCAGGCGTGGCTGGCCGTGGCGATTGTGGTACTTCCGCGGTTGTGTCTATAGGAGTGTGGACTTGGTACAAACCGATATAGTAGTAGGTGCCGCATTGCAGGCAAAGCCAATCGCCATAGTCGGCTGCTAGGTCGCCTTGGCATTTGATACAGGTTTTGAGGCGGAACCAATTCACGATTCGTCTCGATCAGGTCTGTCCTGTAGATTTGTGGAGTTAGGCGTAGATTTAGTCAGACTTGGATAGCTCGCAATATTTTATTTGGTAAGTGACATAGCAACGCTATCAGAACAATTGTTCGACAACAATCTTTATCTGTCGCGGATAGGCTCCGAACGAGCTACGCTAGACCGGTGAAAGATGGTGCTTGAGCCTGGCAGCCTTGACCCTTGAATTGGCGGTTTCTATAATTGTTTGTTGCGTGCGTGATCGGCGCACATTTTCTCATTGACTGCACCAGCGGTATAGAACGCTGGAGGAGCGCCCAATTGACCGAGTCCTCAGCTCAACCGCCAACAGCGGAGAGCATCGAAGAAATAACCATCTCTGCCTCTGTGGAGTTGGACCGTCTGGAAAACCTGGAAGCAGTGGACCAGTGGCGCGTCTCGTTCCTTGGCCGACGCGGCAGGCTGACGACCGTTCTGCGTGGCCTGTCGTCCCTTGAAGTAGAAGAACGCAGGACCGTTGGCGCGCTGGCCAACCAGGCGAAGAATACGCTTGAAGAGCGGCTTGAAATACGCGTCCGCCAGATTAACGAAGCGGCGCTGACCCGCTCAGCTAGCCAGGATCGGTTGGATGTTACACTGCCCGGCCGTCCGGCCTTGGAGGGCCGCCTTCATCCGACAACCCAGATCGTCAGGGAGATCTGCAGCGTATTCGTTGCCATGGGGTTTGGCGTCGTCGAAGGGCCGGAGGTTGAATGGGACCATTACAACTTTGAGATGCTGAACATCCCCAAAGGGCATCCTGCGCGGGACATGTGGAACACTCTCTGGGTGGACTATGAGAACCCGGCAGGCGAGCAAGCCATGCTGCTGCGGACCCATACCTCACCGATGCAGGCCAGGGTTATGGAAAACCGGGAACCGCCCATAAGAGTGGTCGTGCCTGGCAAGTGCTACCGGTATGAGGCTACCGACGCCACCCACGAATGGCATTTCTACCAGGTGGAAGGCCTGGCCGTTGGCGAAGGCATCACTTTCGCTGACCTCAAAGGCACCCTGTATGAATTTGCCCGCCGGATGTTCGGCGAAGAACGTCAGATACGCTTCCGCTGCGACTATTTCCCCTTTGTGGAGCCCGGCGTCGATATGTCCATCGATTGTTTTGCCTGTGAAGGCGACGGCAAAGGGTGCCGAATCTGCCGTGACAGCGGATGGATCGAGATCATGGGCGCCGGGATGATTCATCCCAAAGTCTTGGAAGGTGTGGGCTACGACACCGAGAGGTACACCGGCTTCGCCTTTGGCATGGGACCCGAGCGCATCGCCATGCTGAAATACGGGATTGACGACATACGCCATTTCTATTCCAACGACCTCCGGTTCCTGCGTCAATTTTAATGAGAAACAAACCTGGCAGGCTAAGGCCTGCCGCTTCGCAGGCCCAGCTAATGCTGGGACCTGCGGTTGATGAGCTATATAGATGAAAGTCCCCCTAAGCTGGCTGAAACAATACGTCGATGTTGACCTGCCCGCACAAGACCTGGCCCACCGACTGACCATGGCCGGCATCGAGGTCGGCGAAGTCGAGGTCATTGGTGGCTGGAGCGAGGTTTTCGTCGGTCATGTGACCAGCGTCCGTCCTCACCCCAACGCTGACCGGTTACGTCTGTGTGTGGTCAGCACCGGCTCCGAGGAATTGGAAGTGGTCTGCGGCGCGCCAAACGTGGCCGCCGGCCAGAATATCTGCTTCGCTAAAGTGGGCGCCAACATCTACAACACCCACACCGAGCGGCATGAAGTCCTGGAAGCAGCCAAGATCCGGGGTGTTGAATCCCAGGGAATGATTTGTTCCGCAGTTGAATTGGGTCTGGGCGACGACCACTCGGGCATCATCGAACTGCCTGAGGACGCACCTGTTGGGGCCTTGCTGGACGATTATCTGGGCGACACTGTCCTAGACCTGGAACTTACCCCCAACCGCCTAGACTGCCTATCGGTCCTGGGAGTGGCCCACGAGGTGGCTGCCCTGATCGGCAAAACCGTCAAAGAGCCGGAAACAAATTACAAAGAAGCGGGCGCGCCGATCACCGAGCAGATCGATATCAGCGTGGAGAGCCCGGAGTTGTGCCGCCGCTATACCGCTAGCCTGCTGCAGGGCGTCAAGATTGGCCCTTCGCCCCAATGGCTACGGGACCGGCTGACCCGTGCGGGGCTACGGCCCATCAACAACGTGGTGGACGTCACCAACTTCGTGATGTTGGAATACAACCAGCCCCTGCACTCATTCGACTACGACCTGATCAAAGACGCCACGGTCATAGTTAGGCGGGCGCGGCCAGACGAAATGTTGACCACCCTAGACGGCGTCGAACGGAAATTGACTGTTGAGAACCTGGTCATCGCCGACGCAAACGACGCCATTGGCATAGGCGGAGTCATAGGCGGGGCCAACAGCGAGATCAGCGTCAACACGGTGAACGTGCTTCTGGAATCGGCCACATTCGACGGCACCAACAACCGGGAGACGGCCCAGACTTTGGGACTGCGCACCGAAGCCACCCTGCGGTTCGAAAAAGGCCTGCGCCCGGAGCTAGCGCCCATCGCCCTGCGCCGGGCCACCGGCTTGATTCAGGAGGTCGCCGGCGGGACAGTGGCGCCGGGCATCGTGGACGTTTTGTCCGACGAAGGAGCTGATGCTCCGGTAGTGCCGCTGACCG
>VFHG01000233.1 GCA_009392075.1 SAR202 cluster bacterium | reverse complement strand
GGGCTGCCTTGACCGTGGTGGTGTTTGGCTATGCTGGGTGTTGGTGGCCCGATGGCTACGAGATTCCTCATCTCTACGGTCTACGGATTGACAAATAAAGTGGTATCGGGAATAACTGAAAGCCCACAAGCCTACAAAAAAGAGACGCCTGTGTTTGGCGTCTCTTCCGTCATTTAAACATTAAGTTGTTTTAGAGTCTTGGTTCAGCGGCTCCTTGGTCTATGCGGTGAATACGCAGCTTGCGGAGGCGGCGGCCGAGCATGGACACCACTTCAATGTGCAGGCGGTCGGTTTTTACGACATCTCCAGTCTGCGGAATGCGGCCCAGGCTGTGGTAGACATATCCGCCCACTGTATCGACTTCGGTAGTGTCGATGGTGGCGCCGAATATCTCTTCTACGTGCTCCGTGGTCAGCGCGGCATCCACCAGCACTTTGCCATCTGGCTGTTTGACCACCTGGGCGTCCCGGGAACGGGAGAATTCGTCTTCGATCTCGCCGACGATCTCTTCGAGAAGGTCCTCCATGGTGACCAACCCTTCAGTGCCACCATACTCGTCCACAACGATGGCTATCTGGGTGCGGCGTTCTTGCAGTTCTTCCAGCAAGTCATCAACCCGCTTGGTCTCGGGGATGATGAATGCCTCGCGGACGAGTGTTCTCAATGTATCTCCGGTATTGGCCCTGGCCAATGAAGCGAGAACGTCTCGGGCATGAATGATGCCCAGGATATTGTCCATGGTTTCTTCAAATACCGGAAGCCGGCTGTGGCCGGCACTGACCATGGTTTCCGCCACAACACTCAGGGAAGAATCTGCCTCAACGGCGGCCATATCAAGACGCGGCACCATGACCTCTCGAACTGTGGTGACGTCCAGCCGTATGATCGACCGGAGCATCTCCCGGTCCCGGTTATCTAGGGCGATTAACTCTTCCTCGGTAATAGCCGGCTGTTCAAGCTCGTCTTCCGCCACGCCATGACCGTTCCCGTTGCCGTTATTCGACTGGCCGTTCACCGCAATCGCCGATTGACCGTTAGTGGCAGTTAACCGGATCCACGGACGAGACAAAGCTGGGTATCGTTTCACCAACATGTCCGCCGCCCGGTCGATCACAAACAACGCGGCAAGCAGTCCGATGGACATGAAAGCGATGGGCCACCAATCGGTGGTCGCAACGGTCTGAATCATGGCAACACCGGAAAGAATGACCGCGAAGAAACAGGCCGCTTTCAGCCAAAAGAGGAGCGGCTCGGGGAAGACCGGGGAACTCTCATCTCTATTGAATGGACCGGTGGATGAACCGGCAGACACACCCGAACTAAGAAGGCTCAAGTATGAGAACAAGAGTGAAAAGGCGATAAATACTATGAGCTGTGGTAAATAATCTGTATCCAAACACCCCGCCCCCGGTCGACCCACTTATATGCCTTACGGAAATTGCGCCTGCGGGAAGCTACACCGGGAGGTCAGTTGGAACCGCTATCTATCAATTATTTTAGCAGGTACGCCAACCGCCAGTCTAGCCGGTGGGACGTCTTTTGTGATGACTGCGCCAGCTCCGGTGACGGCCCCCGCGCCCACGGTCACCGGCGCCACCAGCATGGTGTCACACCCGATGAAGGCATCCTTCTCCACCACGGAACGCAGTTTGTCCTTACCGTCATAGTTGCAGGTTACGGTGCCGGCGCCCATGTTGACGTTGGCACCGATTGAGGCGTCTCCCACGTAGCCGAAGTGACCCATGACCGCCCCGGCGGCGAACCGGCTCTCTTTAACTTCAACGTAGTTTCCGATATGCACGCCCGTTTCCAAGTAAGCCCCCGGCCGCAGATGGCTGAAGGGGCCAATGTCCACTCCGGCCTCCATGACCGCTTCTTCCATGGCCGATGATGTGACTCGGCAATCGTCCCCAACGGAAGAATCTTTGACTACCGAACCTGGGCCTATCTCGCAGCCGGACCCGATGGAAGTGTTTCCTAACAGCATGGTGTTCGGCAGTAGCACGGTGTCCTGTCCGATAACCACGCCGTCATCGATCATTACCGATGACGGGTCCATGATCGTCACGCCTTCCAGCATCCAACGTTCCCGGATGCGCCGGCGCTGGATATCTTCCAGACGGGCCAGCTCCACCCGGGTGTTGATCCCCATGACTTCATCAGGATCATCGGCCACCACCGCCGCCACAGCATCGCCCTTGCCGGCAGCAATAGCAGCCAGGTTCGTCAAATAGCGTTCTTGACTCTTGCCCGCTCCCACCTGGCCCAGGTTTTCCCATAGCCAATCTGCTTGGAAACAGTAGACTCCGGAGTTGATCTCAACTGGCTCGCCTGTCCGGCCGGTATCATCGTTGGCCTCAACGATACCCAGCACGTTCTGCTGTGAGCCGAGGTCGCGGCTGATGCGCCCCAAACCTTGGCTTACCTGAGATATTCCAGAGAGAATCGACATCTGCCGGGAGTCTTGGATGTGCCCGTCGATGAGACGCCGCACCGAGTCTTCTGTCACCAACGGGGAGTCACCACCGATCACCACTACTCGCTCGAACTGGCCTTGGAGCATCGAGGCAGCCGATTCCACCGCTCCGGCTGTGCCGGTCCTGGTCTCCTGAACGGCATATTCCACCGTATCGCCCAGCAACCCCTTCAAGGCTTCTTGGTTGACCGGTGACACCACGACTACGATGCGAGTCATGCCCAACTTGCCCAGAAGCTCCACCGGGAAGCGGAGCAACTCCTTGCCACAGAGGCAGTGCAGCACTTTAGGAGTCCGAGACTTCATCCTGCTCCCCTCTCCGGCGGCCAAAATTATCCCTGCCAATTCATCCATGTCGTTACCCCTGCAGTCGAGCGTCAAAAGCGGTTTCTTTACTGTGCCAATTATACCAGCGAGGGATGTGCCCACTGTGCCTGTCCAATGGCCCGTTGCAACCCATACGACTAGGCAATCCGATATCATTTTCACGTTGACAATGGCCTTGGCCGGGGGCAGAATGGCCGTGCTTTAGCTATGCCCGCCCTCTTACCATGTGAGGTCTATCGATGGAAAAATCGCAACTGGCATTTCTCTCGGCCACTGAATTGGGTTCTTTGATCAAGTCACAGGAGGTTTCTCCGGTGGAAGCGACCGAAGCCTACCTAGAGCGCATTCCCCAGATAGACGGCAAGCTGAACTCCTACATCACGGTCACAGCCGACCGGGCGCTGGCCGACGCAAAGAAAGCTGAGCAAGAGATCGTCTCGGGCAAGTACCGCGGCCCGATGCACGGCGTGCCCATCGCGGTCAAAGACCAGTTGTACACCAAGGGTATCCTCACGACGGGCGGCTCGACCATCCTGAAGGATTTTGTGCCTGACGAGGACGCAACAGTCATCAGTAACCTGAACGACGCCGGGGCAGTGCTCCTAGGCAAGCTGAACATGAGCGAGTTTGCCATGGGTGACGCATTTGAGCACCCTTACGGCCGTCCGCGTAATCCATGGGACCTTTCCCGCAACGCCGGCACATCCAGCAGCGGTTCCGGCGCCGCCACCGCAGCGTTCCTCTGCGCCACATCACTGGGCGAAGACACCGGCGGTTCTATCCGCGGGCCGGCTTCGTTCTGTGGGTTGGTGGGCATCCGGCCGTCATGGGGCCGGGTCAGCCGCCATGGTGTGCTGGGAGCATCCTGGTCGATGGACCAAGTGGGCCCTATCTCGCGCACAGTCTCTGATTGCGCCA
>VFHG01000232.1 GCA_009392075.1 SAR202 cluster bacterium | reverse complement strand
TGGATCGCTTGCCCCCACCGAATTTTGGAGGGCCTCAGTGGTGTAGGCCAACTTGTAACCGGCGACGGCCCCTTGCTGTTCAGAGATGTGCCGTTGAAATTCCCGCTGGATCAGATACGCCTCGTCAAGATCGACGGGCATCAGCCGTTCGTCCAACGAATACAATTGGCGGGTCCCGTATTGGCTTGCTAGTACGTCGCCTGCCTGTTGGACCTTGATGTTTACCGACATCTAATCGTCTTCCTTCTTTGGACTTGGTGTTTGGAGTTTAAGTATAGGGTTCGAGTTCTATCTCGTGCAGGGCGGGAACCACCTCGCTGCCCAGAAGCTCTAACGAGCGCATGACATCTGAGTGGGCGATGTTGCCATCGCTGCCGATGAGTATCAAATAACCGGGACTCAGCTTTTGGACTGTGTCTCTCAACTTGGAGATTACAGTCTCGGGGCTGCCCACTACTACGGCGTTCACGTCCTGCAGGTCTTGGTAGGTCATGGGAGGCCCCCCGCCACCTCCCAGCCGCCTGGCGGACATCTGGCTGGCCACTCGGGATTGGTAACCCGGTGGGTCTACGTGCTCCACCGGGCCACGCATCCGGTGCTTCTGTGCCCAGAGAAAGCCCTTCCCGATCTCCTGGGCTTTTTCATCGGTGTCGGCCACCAATGCCCGCACCTGGTACCCAAAATGCTTGGGACCGGGAACGAAACCGACTTCCTTGGCCGTGTCGATGTAGACCTTTTTCAGTTCTTGGGTCAGTCCAATTAGCGCGCCCAGGTTCATGTAAGCGTACTGATGCTTGGCGGCCCAGACCACGCTTTCTGGACTGCTACCGCCGGGGAACCAGATGGGAGGGTGGGGTTTCTGCACCGGCAAGACCCAGGGGTTGACGACCCGTCGCTGGTAGTACTGGCCTTCGAACCGGAACGGTCCGGGTTGAGTCCAGCATTTGATTATCAGGTCGTGGGCCTCTTCGAACCGGTCTCTGTTCTCAGTCGGCGAGATTCCGGCCTGCAGCGTTTCCACCGCTCCGCCCCGGACGAAACCCGAGATTAGGCGGCCTTCGGAATAACAGTCAATCATGGCCAATTCTTCGGCCATGCGCACTGGGTCGTTGATGGGAATTATGTTTCCCAGGATCGCGATTCGGACCTTTTTCGTGAGCTTACTGATAACTGCAGCGTCGATGTTGGCCGACGGCTTCATATTCCAATAGGCGGCGTGGTGTTCATTGGTCATGATGCCGTCTAGACCGGCCTCATCCGCCAAAACATATTCTTCGTGGTACTGGTTGTAGAGGGTGTGGGCTTTCTGGGGGTCGAAATAGGAGTTGGGGAAGCTCAGGCGCCCGGAGTCATATTTTTCTAGGTCTTCTTCTTTCACATGGATATACGGTTGCTGAGTGTGGAAGAAAACTTCAACTTGTTCTTTCATTTTGGCGTCACGTCCAGGCGCAGGCTCATACGGGCGCATCCATCGGAACGGGGCCTAGTATAGCATCAAGACACAGGTGGGCCGAAGCTGAGGGACTAAGCGATTTCGATGCCAACGGGGCAGTGGTCGGACCCCATCACGTCGGCCAGAATGAACGCGCCGGTCAATCGCTCGGCGAACTCCTGGTCCACGAAGAAATAATCGATACGCCACCCAACGTTCCGGTCCCTGGCCCGGGTCATCTGGTCCCAGTAGGAGTAGTTGTCTGGGTCTTGGTTGAATATCCGAAGGGTGTCTTTGTAGCCCTTAGCCAGGAATTTATCCATCCAGGCGCGCTCCTGAGGTAGAAACCCCGAGATCTTCACGTTCTCTTTGGGCCGGGCGAGGTCGATCTCTCTGTGGGCGGTATTTACATCGCCGCAAACCACCACGTGTTTGCCGCTCTGTCTGGTCTTCTCTGCATAGGCCAAGAACGCGTCGTAGAAATCCATCTTGTATTGGAGCCGCTCGGCCGACCGCTTACCGTTAGGGAAGTAGATGTTGAAGAGGACGAACTCCCCAAAGTCGGCGATAATGGTCCGTCCTTCGCTGTCGAACCGGTCACCAAAGCCGTACTGAACGCTCTCGGGCGGCTTCTTGGTATAGAGGCCAACGCCGCTATAGCCTTTCTTTTCCGGAGTCGAAAAGAACGAACTGTAACCCTCTATTGACCTGATCTCCTCCGGAAGCTGTTCTTCATGGGCTTTGGTCTCTTGAAGACACATGATGTCGGGGTCTTCACCGTTGAACCAAACAAGGAACCCCTTCTTGTGGACTGCCCGGAGACCGTTTACGTTCCAGGATATAACCTTCATGAGACCAACTCCTTACCTGCCCAACTGTTCCGGCGTTGTCTGCGACCGCCTTGTGACAGGTCAATTACCGATCTAAGACGAACCGAAACTTTTCGGTTACCAACTAGTCAAAATGGGGTGACAATTCTTTGGCCACCCGCTCCATGGAGTCCATGGTCTCGGAATGGTCCCACCCTCCGAACCCGAAGTATAGGATAACCTCTTCGATGCCGGCGGACTCGCAATCTTTCAATACCTTTATACAATCTTCAGGACTGCCGGTGATAATGCTGCGGTCACCCAGATCGCCGGTGGTCATGGTCTGCATCCGCTCCACTATATCCACGAAGTAGCGTATATGAGGGGGAGCGGTTGCCCGGTCCGCGGGAAACGCCGGCAGAATGCCGTGGAAATAATGGAGTAGCCTTTCTTTGGTCTCCACCGTCTCCCGTTCGTTCGATGTCACATTTACAAAATATGAGCACATTGCCTTGCGCCCCACATGGCCAGCGGCTTCAGATTCGTTCTTAAACTCTGTCACGGCGTTTTGCAAACTGCCGAACATCATTGCGGCGGCAAATGGCGCGAATATGACGTCGAACCCGGACCGGGCGGCATGACGCAGAGTCGGTTCGCTGAAACAGGCCACGTAGATAGGCGGATAGGGTTGTTGGACCGGGCGGGGCAGCACTGTGATCTCCGGATAACTGTAATGCAAGCCCTCATGCGACGATGTCTCGTGGCTCCAGGCCTTTTTGATCACCTCAAGACCTTCAAAGAGGATCGACTGACTCTCGGCGAAATCCACCCCAAACGCGATGTACTCCCGGGCATCGTAGCCCCGTCCAACCGAGAGTTGGGCTCGTCCTTCACTTAGGAGGTCTAGGAGGGCAAATTCTTCAGCCACTTTCAGCGGGTGTTGGACCGGTAACAGAACGGTTGCCGGACCCAATTTCACCCGTTTGGTCTTCGCCGCCACGTTGGCCAAGAAAACCGGCGCCGACGGCAGCACCCCGAACAGGCCAAAATGGTGCTCTGGGACCCAAACCGAGTTCAGCCCAATGTCCTCAGCATGGAGACATTGGGCCATTACCTCTTCCAGCAAACGGCTCGGGTCTTTGCGGTCTGAGCCGTACGCCGGCGGGTTGTCGGTTAACGTGAAATATCCGAGTTTCATCGTTCATCTCTAGCTCCGGTTTGAGAACCGGTGCTCAGGCTGGCCCGATTATATCTGTTGACGCCTACCCGTCAACCAGCGGTGTTCAGCGGGTCGCCGACGGTTTTTTGCCAGTGGCGCTGTGCTATTATTGCGCCCTCAAATGCTAGCCTCAATTTAGGAAATAAACCCAATGACCAAGACGGGACAGGACCACCTGGACAGCTTGCGTGACGGCCGTAGCGTTTACCTTGACGGCGAACTCGTTGGAGACGTTGTCGACCACCCAGCTTACCGCAATGCCATCAGGTCGACCGCGGCCCTTTACGACTTCCAGGCCGCTTCAGAGAACCAGGAACTGATGACCTTTGAGTCGCCTACCGGAGCTCGGGTGAACCGTTCTTGGCAGATGCCCGAGTCCTATGCGGAACTTGTCCAGCGCCGCCTTGCCCTAGAGGCCTGGGCGGAACAGACAAACGGGTTTTTAGGAAGGTCTCCCGACCATGTGGCCTCGTCATTGTGCGGCATGATGATGCGCCTGGACCTGTTTGAAGCCCACGGTGAGAAACGTGCAAAAGCATTGGAAGAATACTTCGAGTACGTTCGGGACCACGACCAGTTCGTTACCTACGTGGTGGTTAGCCCCCAAGCGGACCGCTCTAAAGGCGTGGGAGGGCAGGCTGACGAATTCCTGGTTGCCGGGATCTGCGATGAGGACTCCCAGGGCATCACCGTAAAGGGGGCCAAGATGCTGGGCACGAGCTGTATCATGGCCAACGAAGTGCTGCTAGGCACGATCCAGCCCATGCAACCCGGCGAGGAGAAATACGCGTTCTCTGCAGCCATCCCTCTGGGCGCCAAGGGAGTAAAGCTACTATCCAGAAAATCGTACGAGGCTTCAGCCGTCTCTGAATTCGACAACCCCCTGTCGTACCGGTTCGACGAGAACGATGCGGTGGTCTACTTCGATGAGGTTAAGGTGCCTTGGGAAAGGGTATTCGTCTACCGTGACCCGGCAATGTGCCGCACCCAATACCACGAGACCCCGGCCCACGTTTTCCACAACTATCAAGCCCAGGTCCGGTTGATGGTTAAGCTGAGGTTCCTGGTGGGTGTTGCTCGAAAGATCGCCGAGACAACCAACATCATCACTATCCCTCAAGTCGTCGAAAGTTTAGGAAGCTTGGCGGGGATGGCAGGTCTGATCGAAGGGATGGTCTATGGGATGGAGGCCAAGGGTTCGTTCGTCGGAAAATACTACGTCCCCGACCGGCACCTGATGTATGCCTCCCAGGTGCAGGCACAGCAGATGTATCCGGAGATGATTCAGGCGATACGACAGTTGACTGGCGGCGGGGTGATAATGCTGCCCTCAGGGGCCGTCGATTTCGCTGGAGTAGAGACGGCTGGCCTGATCGAGAAAACCCAGCAGTCGCCCGTGGTGAACGCTAAAGACCGGGTCAAGCTATACAAGTTGGCTTGGGACGCCATCGGCTCGGAGTTTGGCTCCCGGCACACCCAATACGAGATGTTTTATGCCGGGGCCCAGTTTGCCGTTCGCAACCATTCGTTCCGGACCTATGACTGGGGGAAGGCCACCGGCATGGTGGACCGCTTCATGGACAGCTACGACCTGCCGGAATAGATTTTCAGGTGGATTTTTACGCCTTTACTTACCGTACCTTAGGAATTTTCTGATGATCCGATGGCTGCTGCGATTGCTCGGACCTTGTCAGCGAATCCGGTGACACTAAAAAACTTGGCTAAGAACTCTGACCGGGTCAACCCACCCGCCCGGTTTAAAACATCTTGCTGAGGCATTCTTGACGTGGAAAGGACTTGGATGTCGGGACGGGTCTGCCGCAAGGCTTTAGGTAATTCGATCCTGCCCATGTAGGGCATTGAAACATCACTGAGCAAAATATCGATTTGGCGATCATGTCGGCTGTTCACCAGATCAAGTGCCTCGCGCCCATTTATTGAAACCAGTACCTCGTACCCGTCCCGGCGTAGGGTCGTTAGGAAAAACTCAAGCAACACATCATGCGCTTGCGGCGCAACTTCAGAGACAACGCGAAAAACCTCAGATGGTTTGCAAACGTGCCAGGCGTTGGCTACCGCTACATCGGTGCAACAGCCGACGGTGGCAGGTCCAGCAACGGCTGGCACTCAAACGCCGATGGAGCAATGAGTAACGGCACTAGAAAGGCGGCCTGGTGCCTTAATCTAGTGCATTTATTTGATGCCGTCATTCGGACAATCAACAAATAGCTAGTAATCTCCGGGGGCAACGCACCTATTTTCCATTTCTTATCTAGTCCCCGCGGACCATGATATCCACCGATGGTGTGATTGATGTGGGAGAATGTCTGGCCGCCGCCTTGGACTTATTTCTGTGATAGGGGCGGCGGGTCAGTAATTTCAGCGGCACAGCGAACGACCGGGAAGCAAACAGAAGCCGGCGCCTAACCAGCCACAATTTTGATCTTTTCCCGTTGGTGTCTTTTAACGAACCGCTGGAGGGCGACCAACGCCCATAACCCTTCTATCACGGTGATGGGGTATACCTCTTCCAGGCCGCTGTATAAGGAAGTCATGCCAGAGCCCACGGCAAAGATGAGGACAAACCACCTGGAGCGCTCCTCGGCCCAGTAGGAAAGAAACATGATGGTCACGGCGATGACGCCAAATATGGTCAACATCTTCGGGCCGTCACTGCGTTTGATCGGATGTTCATAGAATGTTCTAGGTTGCTTCCGACAAGTAATACCGGCGCTGAAAGAACAGGGCAACGTTGACCAGGCCTATGAGCACCGGTACCTCAACCAGCGGTCCCACCACCGCCGCCAGCGCCTGTCCGGAGCCAATGCCAAAAACACCAACAGCCACGGCGATGGCCAGTTCAAAGTTGTTGCTAGCCGCGGTGAGGGAAACGGCGGCTGTCTTGGAGTAGTCGATTCCCAGGCTCTTGCCCATATAGAAGGAGACCAAGAACATCACCACGAAGTAGATCGACAAGGGAATCGCTATCCGGACGACGTCCAGCGGGATATCCACGATGACGCTGCCTTTCAGTGAGAACATCACCAATATCGTAAACAACAAGGCAATCAAAGTAATGGGGCTGATTTTGGGGATGAAAGTCTGCTCGTACCAAAGCCTGCCCATCGCCCGCATCAGCACGTACCGGGACAATATCCCGGCGGAGAACGGTATGCCGAGGTAGATAGCCACGCTCTTGGCGATCTGGGCGATGGTTATATCCACCTTCAAGCCTTCCAGCCCGAACCAGGGGGGTAGAACGGTTATGAATATGTAGGCGTAGAGCGAGTAGAACAGTATCTGAAATATGGAATTGAGCGCTACCAGTCCGGCGGCATATTGGCTGTCACCATTCGCCAGCTCGTTCCAAACGATCACCATGGCGATGCACCGGGCCGTCCCGATAAGGATCACCCCGGCCATGAATTCCGGATAGTCCCTCAGGAAGATGATCGCCAGAAAAAACATCAACACTGGTCCAATCGCCCAATTCTGCACCAGTGACAGGACCAGGATGCGGTAGTTCCGGAATACCTCGCCTAGCTCCTCATATCGCACTTTGGCCAGCGGCGGGTACATCATAAGTATCAGGCCGACCGCGATCGGGATAGACGTTGAGCCCACTGATAGCGATTCGGAGAAATCCGATATCCCAGGCCAGAAGTAACCGCTACCGACGCCGATGGCCATCGCAAAAAATATCCATACGGTAAGGTAGCGGTCAAGCAGCGATAACCGGCCAAGGACGGCCATTGATGCCTCCAGGGGACGCGGGGCTTGCAGACTACTCATCAATCAATAGGTCGGTGGGCCTTCGTCGAATTGGACCAGTATGCCGTCCGGGTCGTAGAGGAAAATGGTCCGTACGTTGCCCTCCGCATCGGTGAAGTCGTCCATGGTTCCGGCCAATGATGCGCCTTTGGCGACCAGCTCTTGGGCAAAGGCATTGAGGTTTTCCACCCCAAACGAGATATGGCTGATGCCTTTTTGGTCCAACTTGATGGGGACGCCGTCCACCTGGTCTCCCGGATGGGACGTAAGCACCAAATATGGCTGGCTGGATTCGGGGTCGTCGACGTATACGTCGGCCACCGTCCGGGACTTTCTGGGACGTTCGTAGATATGCTCCGACTGCGCACCCGGCCGCTGCGCCATCTCCTGGGTGGAATGCATCTTCACCGTAAGCCCCAGGAGGTCCCGGTAGAATTCCAGGGATTTTTCTAGATCGGCCACACAGACCGCGATGTGGGATACGCCTCTAACTTTCAATGTCAGACTCCATATTCTGGTTTCACTGGATCAAGATGCCGCAGTGTAGAATGCTGGCAAATATGACTAAACGTGTCCTTCCCAGCTCTCGGCTACCAAGGTTGGGATGGACGCACGAGGTGTTTCAATGACCCAAGCAGGCGAAAAACTGCCTCTGCCTCTGGATGGTATCAGAGTACTGGATGCCACCCATATAGTGGCCGGCCCATTTTGTTCTATGATTTTGGCGGACATGGGCGCTGATGTGATCAAGATCGAACGCCCCGGAACGGGAGACCTTTCCCGGGGCCGCGGGCCGTTCATCAAGGCCGAGGACGGCCGAGAGACCAGTTCCCGGTTCTTAGGAGTGAATCGTAACAAGAAAAGCGTTTCTATCGATCTTCGTAATGCCCGTTGCAAGGCCGCCTTCGAAGAACTGGTCCGCAACTCGGACGTGTTGGTAGACAACTGGGGTTCGGGGGCCTTCCGGCGTCTAGGGTTGGGCTACGACCACCTTAGCAAAATCAATTCG
>VFHG01000231.1 GCA_009392075.1 SAR202 cluster bacterium | reverse complement strand
GTAGGGTGTTGAAGTGAGGGTTGGTGACGACCGTCACCTCTTTTTCGGGCGGTTTTAGGGGCGGTGCAGAGGCCACTTCCACTGCGTCCGCGCCAAGGGTCCGGCAGAAATCCATGAAGTTAGGCAAGATGATAGGACCGTTGGAATAGCCCTCGGTCAATATCTCCCAGCCGCGTTGGTGGCCGGTGAAGTCGTAGAGTTCATAGTTGCCGTGCTCGCCGGAGCAGATGGCGATGGCGAACCCTTCGGTCTGGGCGAAGCTCTGGTCGATGTCCGCGCCGTCCGAGCTGAGGAATAGTTCCCTGAGCAGGAACGTCGAGGCCGAGCAGGCGGAATAGACGATGTTGCTGCCCTGGCCCTGCATCTCCTTGCAGCCGTCCACGGCCATGGCGATGGTGTCAGCCAAGGGAACCTGCCGGGGATCGACCGTGAAGTTGGCCGGGACCGTGTCCTGGTGGACAACCACCGGGGCGAGGTCACTTGGCGTGAGGCTGCTGCCTAGAGTCCCGTAGCGGCCCCGCATCTGCGATTTCTGCCTGGCGCTGGCACGGGCGCGGCCGTGGGCCTGGCGGATGCCTTCCCAGACCACATCTTCCAAACGGCTCAGGTCCGTTGTGCCCAAAACCTTGCCGTAATAACCGGAGGAGGAAGTGCGTCCGCCGGCAATGACGCGGACGCCAAAGTCGAAGGCGTAGTCCTCGGAGCTACCCTTCTCCGAGCCGTTCTCCGCCACCGCGCCCTTCTCTTCCCTGACCTCGATGCGCAGGTCGCAGTATCGGAAGCTCGGCAATGTCTTGGCCTTCTCGGCAACCAGCGATTGCAGATTAGCCCGGAAACGGTCCAGGGACTCTACGGTTACGCGGGACGGGGACGGAGATAGCATTACTGCACTACGCGGCGTCAGACACTGCTTTGGCGACGGTCTGTGCTACCTGCTTGTCCAAAGACCAGGGGATGATGATCTCAGGTGTGGGCTCTGCAATCAGAGCCGCTAACGCGTTGGCGGCGGCCAGCTTCATGCGAGTGGTCACTCTGGTCGAGTGGGAGTCCAGCGCCCCCCGGAACACGCCCGGAAAGACCAGGCTGTTGTTGATCTGGTTGGGGAAGTCGCTGCGACCGGTGCCTACAACGGAGGCACCGGCGGCGCGGGCTTCGTCCGGCCAGATCTCCGGGATGGGGTTGGCCATGGCGAACACTATTGAGTCCTTGGCCATGGAAGAGACCATCTCGGCGGTTACAGCGTCGGCCGCTGAAAGACCGATGAATACATCGGCCCCGCGCATCGCCTCAGCCATGCCGCCCTGGGTATTATCCGGGTTAGTGGTCTCAAGCATGGCGGATTTCACCGCCGTCAGGTCCGACCGGTCCTTGTGGATGATTCCGGTGCTGTCTACCAGGGTCACATGGGTGGCGCCTTGTTCCATGAGCAGTTTTGTGGAGGCGATACCTCCGGCGCCAGCTCCGGCGAAGACGAATTTGGTGTCTTCGATCTTACGGCCGGTAACTAGGAGCGAGTTCATTACCCCCGCGAGTACGGCGATCGCCGTGCCGTGTTGGTCGTCGTGGAAGACGGGAATGCCCAGGTCCTGCAAAGCATCCTCAATGTCGAAGCATCGCGGTGCGGCGATGTCTTCCAGGTTGATGCCGCCAAAGCTGGGGGCCAGCGCGCGCACCGTCTGGATTATGATGTCGTTGTCCTGAGTAGCTAGACAGATCGGAAAGGCGTCGATGTCGGCCAGGCCCTTGAAAAGGATGGACTTGCCTTCCATCACCGGCATGGCTGCTTCGGGGCCGATATTGCCCAGTCCCAACACGGCCGATCCGTCGGT
The DNA here is from genome assembly GCA_009392075.1 of SAR202 cluster bacterium. The sequence continues at coordinate 1,568 of VFHG01000231.1, read as the reverse complement.
GACCACCGCCACGGTATTGGCCCGGTTTGTCAGGTGGTAAGATTCCGATTTATCGGCGTGGATGGTCATGCAGACCGAGGCTACGCCGGGCGTGTAAGCGATGGACAAATCGTCCAGTGTTTCTACTACCATCTTAGGGGCGATGCTGACCTTGCCCCGAGTTTCCCGGTGGCGGTCGATCGCTTCTTTACCGTAGTCCCTGGGTTGTTGAGCCATGTTTCCAAATCTCCAATCTTCCTGGGGGGAAGGCCGTCGTTTTGTTAAACTAGCCCTCGGGCTAAACCTTTTTAGTGGGTCACCGCTCCTTGCGAAGCGGATGACACCAGCTTGGCGTATTTGGCCAGCGCGCCCGTGGTGTAGTTGGGTGGAATGGGCTGCCACTTACTCTGCCGGGCCGCCAGTTCTTCGTCGGTGAGTTTCACGTTCAATTTACGGCCCGGGATGTCTAGCGTCACGATGTCGCCTTCCTGCAGCAATGCGATGGGTCCACCCACCGCTGCCTCAGGCGCTACGTGACCAACCATGGGGCCGTGGGACGCGCCGGAGAACCGGCCGTCGGTGATCAGCGCAACGTCCTCGCCTAATCCTTGTCCAACGATGGCGGCGGTAACAGACAGCATCTCTTGCATGCCCGGCCCACCCTTGGGGCCTTCGTAGCGGATGATGACTATGTCTCCAGCCTTGATATCGCCTCGCTGGATGGCCTGGAATGCGGCCGGCTCTTGGTCGAAGACCCGGGCCGGACCTTCGAAGACCCGTTCCTGATGCCCGGCGACCTTGATCACCGCGCCGTCGGGGGCGATGTTGCCCCGAAGGATGGCCAACCCGCCGGTGGGGCTGCGGGGCGCATCGATCTGGTAGATCACCGGTTGGTCTTCAATCGTCTCCATGGATTCGACGTTTTCCCGCAGGGTCTTGCCGGTCACGGTCATGGCGTCGCCGTGGAGTAAGCCGGCGTTCAATAGCCGCTTCATGACCAGGGCGATGCCGCCGTAACGGTTGAGGTCGGACATGACGTATTGCCCGGCCGGCTTCATATCGGCGATGTAAGGGGTGTTGCGGCTGATGCGATCGAAGTCGTCCAGGGTCAATTGGATATCAACCTCCCGGGCGATTGCTATCAAGTGCAGCACCGAATTGGTCGAACCGCCCATGGACACGGCCACGGTAATGGCGTTCTCGAAGGCCTGCTTAGTCAGAATGTCACGGGGGCGCACATCTTCTTCCAGAAGCCGCATCAAGGTCCGTCCCACGTCCCGGGCCTCGCCCAGTTTCCGGGGGTCGATGGCCGGGGTGGAGGCGTCGCCGGGGAGGGACATGCCCAAAACTTCGATGCTGGTGGACATGGTGTTGGCGGTGAACAAGCCGGCGCAGGAACCCTCGCCGGGACAGGCCACGCATTCCAGCGCTGTGAGGTCTTCCAGGCTCATGTCGCCCTTGGCATAGGCGCCAACAGCCTCGAACACGTCTTGGATATTTACGTCTTTGCCCTGGAATTGCCCGGGCATGATAGACCCGCCGTACATGAAGATGGACGGCACGTTCAAACGGGCCATGGCCATCATGCA
>VFHG01000230.1 GCA_009392075.1 SAR202 cluster bacterium | reverse complement strand
GGCTTTTCGGTCCTGTGATGATGGCCATCTTGGACATGGCGGCGCCAAGGGCCACGATCTTCCCTGGCCTTTGGTTGCTAGAGACCGCTTCCACCGTGCGCTTCATCACACCCCACTCACACATGCGGTACTGGTCCACTTCTCCACTGTTGAAAGGAGACCACATGGCGCGGTCGAACACGCCTTTTTGAAGACCCTGCGTGTCTCCTCCGAGGGTTCCAGTCCCCGGAGTCTTGAGTATCTCAACGTCTAGCCCTTCTTTCAGGAAGAGGCCTTCATCGTGGGCGACCAAGACGGCCAGGTCGTGGACTGGGTTCATCGCGGCTATCCGAACTTTCTTCAGCCCTGTTTCAGCGGCCATTTGGAGTTACCCCACGATTATTTATTCAGCTATAGAAGAAGGTATTGTCCCATATCCCGGTTAGGTCGACGCTCGCCCCCGGCGCAGACCCCGGCCTGGCAACGCCCCAGTGTTCTCGCCGTTTTCGATGACCACTTGGCCGTTCACTATCACGTAATGAATTCCCACCGGATAGTGTTTGGGATCCTCTTTGGTGGCATGGGTCTTGACGGTGTCGGGGTTGAAGATGACTATATCCGCCTTGAAGCCGTTTCGCAGCAATCCACGGTCGGGCAGGCCCAGACGTTGGGCGGGGAATGAAGTCATCTTGCGGATGGCCTCCGGGAGCTTCAAGTGCTTCTCCGCCCGGACGAACTCGGCCAAGACTATGGGGAAGCAGCCATAGGTGCGAGGGTTTGGGTATTCGCCGAACAGAATGGCATCGCTGGCGATCATGCCAGCGGGGTGGGATACGAAGGCGTAGAGAGTTTGGGCGTTGGTGCCCAGTCCCACAGTGGATATGAACAGGTTCTCCTCGATGAGGAGGTCGAACAGCGCGTCGGCTGGGTCCTGACCCCGCATCTCTGCGATGTCGGTGATCAGTTTGCCGTCGTACTGCTTGTTCTGAGGCTGGTTGAAGTTGGTCAGCCAGTTATTCTCCAGCCGGTCTCGGGTAATCTCCCGTTTCATGCGCTCCCGGTCGTCAGCGTCTTTAAGGGCGGCCATCAACCGCTCCGGGCCGCCGTCTTTGGCCCAATGCGGTAGGCCGATGGTCGGCGTGGTACCCGAGTATGGGTAGGTGTAGCAGTCGAAGGTCACGTCCATGCCCTGGTCGCGGGCGTCCTCCACCAGGCCGATGTAATCTAGGTGGCTGCCCACGCCGGCGGCGCTCTGGCGGTAGTGGGTTAGGTGCACCGGGCAGTCGCCGCCCCGGCCGATCTCCAGCGCCTCCTCCCAGGGGGCCAGCAGGCCTTTCGACCTAAGGCTGGCGCGGGTGTGGGTGTGGTAATGGCCGCCCAGGCGCGCCGCCACTCCGGCCAGTTCGGCCAACTCAGAAGTGCTAGCATAGGAGCCCGGCGGGTAGTCTAGGCCGGTGGAGAGTCCCCAGGCGCCCTCCTCCATGGCCTCACGAACCACCGACTTCATGTCTTCAAGCTCGGCGGGAGTGGCGGGCCGGTCGTTCCAGCCCACGCCCCAGATGCGCACCGGAGAATTGCCCAGGATGAAGGCCATATTGACAGCCACAGCGTTGTCGTACTTGTCCAGTTGCCCGGCCACGGTCAGCCAATCGGTTGGCAGGGGCGGGTAGCCGTTCAGCCCTGAGTCCTGCCAGATGTAGCGTTCCTGTTCCTCCCGGGTCTTGAAGGGCGCGTGGGACATGCCGTCGATGCCGATCAGCTCGGTGGTTACTCCCTGTCGCACCTTGGGGTCGTGGTGTGGCTCGCCCATGATGGTCAACCCGGCATGGGAGTGGAGGTCGATGAAGCCGGGACAGACCACCTGCCCCGAGGCGTCGATCGTCCGGGTGGCTTCCAAGTGGGATACGTCGCCCCTTTGTATTGTGACCGTGTCCTTTTCAATCAGGACAGCAGCGAAAAACCCAGGGCTGCCGGAGCCGTCTATTACCAGACCGTTTTGGATCAATATGTCAAGCATGTGTTACTCGTGCTGCTAAAGATTTCGAGTCGCTAGAGCTCCGCTTCTACCCTTTTGAGGAAATCCTGTCCGGCGAGGCGTAGCAAGCCTTGTGAGGATACGGTGATGAAGTTGGCGCCTAGGTTGATAAACTCCGCTACTCCAGCGGCGTCTGAAGGGGAGTTACCGCCTGCGCCACAGCTTTTACCTGCGCTTCTGATCCTGGGGATAACTTGGCTCATGACTTCCCGAACTTTTTCACGTCCTGGATTGCCCATGCTTTGGCCCAAGTCACTGGCGGCCACGTGGACAACGTCTACGCCAGGGACGCTTAGAATGTCGTCCAGATTCTCCACTGCCTCGGTTTCTTCGCACATGGGAACAACCAACACCTGGGAATTGATGAATGTGGTTGAATCAGAGCCTCCCGAGCCGTAATCGTGTGCTCGGCCGCTACCGGCCATGCCGCGGCGGCCATCAGGGTAGTACCGTGCTGATCGGGCTACAGACTCGGCGTCCTCTTTGGTGTTGATGTGCGGCACTATGATTCCCTGGACACCTCGATCCAAGAACCGGAGGATGGTGGACTCCTCGTGGTTGGGGATTCGTGTGATGGGTGTGATATTGAAAGATTCGGCGGCCCGGACCATGTGTTCGACCTGGTCGAGGTTCATGGGGCCGTGTTCGCAGTCGATCATCACGAAGTCGAATCCGATGGTTCCGAAAATCTCTACTATATCGGGGGAGAAGCGGCTGACGATTGCGCCGAAAGCAACTTTGCCCTCGGCAAGTTTGGTTTTGGTGGTGTTGGTTCGCATTGTTGGTATGGTTCCTTCCTGGATTGATGATGGCCTATTATATATAAACGGGGTGGCCGTGCGAATAAAACGGCGCTTAGCTGCTGCCTGGCCGCCTCCAACATGTTTTGATGCTAGTTTATGTTTAGTGGGTATTTCGCCAATTTGGGCACAAACAGTTGACAACTTTAGGCCATGCATGCTATGATAGTGGAGCGTTTTCAGAAACTACTGAGAGCGCTCTTTTTTTGCCCGATGCATTCAGGCATAAGAAGCCCCTTGATAGGAGGGGCTTTTTCTGTTTCAGGCCTGGGGAGGTCTGCTCCTAAGGTATAGAAACTTCAGGCGAATGACGGAATCACGTCTTTTGCGAAACGCCTCAGAGTGGATATACCCGCTGGGCAATTGAGAAGCACGTATTCGATTCCGACGTCCCGCAACGTCTGGATCTCTTTTGTCACATGCTCCAGCGATCCATAGATGGTACCCGCTTCAGTTGCTTCGCGAGTGTCCTGGAAACTGGATTGAAGGGCGTGTTCTTGGGTCCGACGGCGCGCTACCATCCGGTTGTTCATAGCCTCTTCATACTCGTCATTGGAGTTGACGATATTCACTGAGCGGGCTACCGCCACGCTCATCGGGTCGAAGGTTCGGCCTAAAGACTCGATCTCCGATTTATACATCGCAATTTCATCTACGATCATATCGAAAGAATCGTACTGGCCCAGTAGCATGTTGAAGCCAAGCTGGGCAACTTGCTTCACCGACCGGGGACTGCCGGCGCCCATCCATAGCTGGGGGTGGGGTTTCTGGGTGCTAGGGGGCTCGACCACGACGTTGTCGTACTGCCAGTATTTGCCCCGATGTGACCATGGAGAGTCCGAAGTCCAAGCTTTGAGCATAACCTCTAGGCATTCTTCAAAACGGGCGTCAGCCTCTTCAACGGGCATGGCGAACCCCTCGAACTCCTTGAGCCGGTAGCCTTTGCCGATCCCGGCATCGACCCGGCCTTCTGAGAGTAGGTCCAGAGTGGCGATCTGCTCCGCTAGCAACACGGGGTTGTGCCAGGGTAGAACCGTGACCGCCGTGCCCAGGCGCAGCGTCGATGTGAGAGCGCCGATCCAGGTCAGCAGGTTTAAGGTTGCAGACACCTGCCCGAAGCCGGTGAAGTGGTGCTCCACTAGAAAGGTACTGTGATACCCCAGCGCCTCTGCTTCAATGTTGCGTTCAACGAACTCCCGGAACCCGGCCCCGCTATCGGTATCGGGTCCACCCCTGCTAGCCTGAGCGCTTCCAAACATTCCGAATCGCATCATTTAACCTTGGTCTAGATCTATTTCCCTAATTCCCGCAACCCGGCCAGCACCTTATCCGCCGTCACCGGCAAGTCCGTGATGCGGACCCCTACGGCGTCAAATACTGCGTTGGCGATGGCTCCGGCTACGGGGATGTTGCTGCTTTCTCCGATGCCTTTGCTCTCGTAAGGGGCGGGGCCGGCTTCGCCTTGGATCAATACGGTTTCCATCACTGGGACGTCGGCGGAGGTGGGTATCTTGTAGTCGCCGAAACTTAGGGTGGAGATGTGGCCGTCTTCCAGTTCCAGTTCTTCCATCAAGGCATAACCCAGACCCTGGATCAGGCCGCCTTCCACCTGACCCTGGTGGTTCAACGGGTTCAGAATCGCGCCGATGTCGTGGGCCGTGACGATCTTGTTGACCGTTATCTCGCCGGTCTCCGTGTCCACGTGGACCTCGGCCACCTGAGTGCAGAACGATGTTAGTTCAGGGGTCTCCGAGGTCACGCTTGTCTGCCCCGTTAGTTCTTCTCCGCCGGTGCGCGCGATAACCTCGGCGATGGTTATGGTGCGTCCGGCCGCCACCAGGAGACCGTTCTGCATGGAAACTTGGTCGTCCGGAGCGTCCAATAGCGGCGATGCCGCTTCAACCAGTTTGGCCCGCAATTCCTTGGCCGCGCCCACCACCGCCTGTCCGGCGGTGTAGGTAACCCGGCTGCCGCCGGAGCCAGAGCTGTAGGGCATATTGGCCGTGTTTTCCAGAACTATTTCCACATCAGAAGTGTCCAGGGTCAATTCTTCGGCCACCATCTGCCGTAGCACGGTGTGAGAGCCGGTGCCCGTGTCCCAGAAGGCCATGTGCAGTTGTGGGTTGCCCTCGTCGGTGAGTCCAATCTTGGCGGCGAACTGGCCCGTGCCCTGGACTAGGTCGGTCATGGCCATGCCGCGGCCGGTGTTGGGCGGCAAGGCCGTGCTTTCTGGTCCGGTGATCCCTGCCGCCTTGGCCGCCGCCTCGAGCGTCTCTACCGCCTTGATCTGTTGCCAGTGGTGTCCTACGGGCGAGGCGTCGCCCTCGCGCATGACATTCTTCAGCCGGAACTCGTATGCGTCTAGGCCCAGTTCTTGGGCAATCATGTCCATGTGCGACTCCACGGCGAAGACCACCTGGGGTTTGGCGGGACTGCGCATGTGGCCGCGGGGGACGTTATTGGTGTAGACGGTATAGCTGTCGATCCTGGCGTGAGGGACTTTGTAGACGCCGCAGAGATGGTCGGCGCCCCTAAGATAGACGGTGGGTTTGAAGGCGCCGTAGGCCCCGCTATCAAATACCGCCCTGGCCTGTCTGGCCTTGATGGTCCCGTCCTTCATCACCCCGGTCTTGATGGTCATCACCGCCGGGTGGCGCGGGTTGCCGGCCATCAGTTCTTGGATGTAATCCATGACCATCTTCACCGGACGGCCCGAACGCTTGGACAGGTAGTAGCAGAGAGGCACGTCCATGAACGAGCCCTTGCCTCCGAAATCGCCGCCGATGGTGCTAGGGTGGAGCACGATGTTCTCCGCGGTAACGCTCCAGGCCGAAGCTAGTTGGTCGCGCAGCATGTAGGGATCTTTATTGTTGGCCCATATCTGTACCTGGCCCGATTCCTCGGCGCTGACCACACAGGCGTGAGGCTCGATGTACGCCTGGTGCATCAATTGGGCGTTGAAAGAATGCTCAAAGATCAAGTCCGATTCCTTGAAACCCTGCTCGATGTCGCCCTTCTCCCAGGTGATGTGGGCAAAGGTGTTCTTAATTCCTGATGGAGGCTGGGGCAGGCCCAGATAAGACTCCATCTCGGGATGGAGGTCCGGAGCATCGTCGCTCATGGCTTCTTCGGCGTCGTAGACCGGGTCCAGTTCTTCGTAGACGACCTCGATCAGGAGCAGTGCTTCGTCGGCGATATCTTCATCGGCGGCGGCCACGGCGGCCACCTTTTCGCCCACGAAACGGACAACTCCCTGGGCCAAGATAGGCATATCAACCATGCGGCGGCCAATCTTGGCGTCGGGCATGTCTTGGCCGGTGACAACGGCGTGGACGCCGGGCAAAGCGACAGCTTGGGAGGTGTCGACGCTGACGATGCGGGCGTAAGGGTAAGGACTGCGAAGCACCCGGCCCCAGAGCATCCCCGGCAGAGAGATGTCCGCGGCGTAGATCGCCTTGCCGGAGACTTTGTCCGGGCCTTCTCCCCTGGTTATCGATTGTCCGATGGCGGTACCGGTGGCGGCCATATTTCACTCCGTTGGTTTGGCGTTTGATCCAGTAGGGTTAATCAGCGGGTATCAGGGCCGGGGAAGCACTATTCCGGTGCCCCTGGGCAAGTCCCAAGCCTCATCCTGGAGGCCGCGCAGGTAGTCTATCTGTCCGTGGTGATTGTTCTTGTGGGTGACCAGATGACGGAGAGAGCCGGCTACCGTGAAATCAGGCCGGTCTGGGTCAGGAGCTTGGTCCAGGTCGTTATCGGACAGCCTAGATAGGTATTTTAAGGTCCGCTGGTGCGCCGATTCGGCATAACCGACCAGCACTTCCAAAGAAGGTATGGCCAGCGCGCGGAGGCCCATGCGGTCCCCGGGGTCAGGAGCCGTGATCGGCTGGCCGAATCGCTCGTACCAGAGTTCAGTGGCCCAGATGTCCTCGTCCAGCCTGCCGGTGTTGGTGATGCGTGCGTCTTCGCCTCTGGCCAGGTGCCACACGATGAAACCAATGTTGTTCGCTGTTGGGGCCGGACGCCAGAGCAGTTCATCGTTGGTCAGGTTGTCGCAGGTGGCCATCAATCTGAGGTGAACTTCGGCCAGGCAGTCTGAGATAAATTTAATGGCATCCATGGACGTCTCCGTAGACCTCCCGCGTAAGCGGGCGCAAATTCGAAAGACACGGGGATTATGCCACACCGCCTGATGATGGGGCAGTCCCGATAATCAACGAGAACGGACACCTAAAACGGCTTGCCGTATCTATCCAGCTAGCCCACGATCCTGGATTTGTCAGTGGGTTAGGGACGGCCCTAACTCTCCCGTGGCGTGAATTGAGCAAAGCGTGGAATCTGGGACCGTCAGGTAAGTTGGTGAGCCTAGCCAGGCTATGCCTCCCGCGAGTCCGGCCCACTCCCCTCCAGCCGTCACACCAATGAATCGAGATTCGGGTATTTGGCTCGCGAAACGACAGCGAATCTCGTCAGGGGCCACGTAAGCATACGAATCAGGGACATACCCTGCCGCCTGGCTTCCGTAACTGGATATGCTAAGTCCTGCAATAAAGATGGCTGGATGCTATCATGGTGGGTAGGGTCAATTAATTTGAGCAATTTTCAGAACAACGACATTCGCAATCTGGCCATAATCGCACACGTTGATCATGGCAAAACCACCTTGGTCGACGCTTTGTTGAAACAGGGCCAGGTCTTCCGCGCTCACCAGCAGGTTGGTGAGCTGATCATGGACACCAACCCGCTTGAGCGGGAGCGCGGGATCACCATCCTGGCGAAGAACGCCTCCGTCACCTACAAGGGTGTGAGGATCAACATCATCGATACGCCGGGTCACGCCGATTTCAGCGGCGAGGTCGAGCGGATCATGAACATGGCCGACGGCTGTCTACTTCTGGTGGACGCCGTGGACGGGCCCATGCCACAAACGACCTATGTGCTGCGCCAGGCACTGCGCCAAAACGTCATCCCAATGGTCGTGATCAACAAGATCGACAGGCCTGAGGCCCGTGTGGCTGAAGTAGAGGAGATGGTCCAAGACCTGTTCTTGGAACTGGCCACCAATGCCGAGCAACTTGAGTACCCTGTCATCTATACGTCGGCCAAGTCCGGCTACTCCACCACTGACCCGGCGGTGGAGGGGACCGATATGTCTCCTCTCTTTGATGCGATCTTAGAATCGGTGCCGGCGCCCACCGGCGACCCGGGCGCCCCTTTGCAGATGCTGGTGGCCGCTCTGGACTACGATAATTATCTGGGACAAGTGGCTTTAGGCCGTGTCACCAGGGGCACTCTCAAGCTACGCGATAATGTGGCGCTATTGGCCCGGGACGAACAGACGTCCGTTCACAACCTGGAGCGAATCTTCGTATTCCGAGGGATGGAACGCGTGGAAGTTCCCGAGGCCACGGCCGGGGATATCGTGGGCATCACCGGACCCGAAGGGGTTTCCATCGGCGACACTATCACATCTCTGGAAAATACGGAGGCAATGCCGGTCATCGACATCGAAGA
>VFHG01000229.1 GCA_009392075.1 SAR202 cluster bacterium | reverse complement strand
CTGCGATACAGGCAGGTGTACGTATGTGGGGATTTTCCCGTAGCCGGGAAGCCATATCGCATGGGGCGAGATGCGCATGTTTTGCACGCGTCTGGCGAGGGAGGCGGTTGAGATCTCGCCGTTGGCCGCGGCGGAGTTATGCCGTTGCTTGAGGTGGTCGTACACGATGAAGCTGCCGAGGACAGCGAGGAAAACTATGTAGAAGTAGCGTATGACCGGACCGATGATCCCGGCCTCTTCAAGAGATGTGTTCAACTGTTCGGCCAGAAAGACGCCCGGCAGGGTGCCGATCAGCATTATCAAGCCCAAGCGCAGGTCCACATTGCCCAGGTGGCGGTGCTTGAGTGTGTTGATGATCGAGGAACCCATGATCAAGGCCAGGCCGGTGCCTACGGCGAATACCGGTGGGACACCGAACACCAGCAAGCCCCCTGTGATGAGGAAGCCGCCGCCCACGCCAAAGAATCCGCTCAGCGTCCCAACCATGACGCCCAGAAGCAAGAGGAGAGCTGGATTGATGGCGACTTCTGCATTGGGGAACCACATGCTAGCCGCCGTCCTCAGGGGTTTTCGTCAGTCCACCGCGCAGGGTGGCGACCAACCGGAATACCGCGGTCCACAATAGGTGCAGACCGACCGCTGAAACGGCCATAACGCCGATGATTAACAACGCCCAGAGCAAAGTGTGGTCGGAACTGTAGTTGGTTAAAAACTCGTTCATCTTGGGGTGGCAGGCCGGGGGTTCGGCGGTCGCTTCACGCGCGTTATAATCGTGGGGAAATACAAGAGATTTGCCAGTAGAGGATACCATAGGCCAGGCCGCTAAAAGATGCCAAAAGCCAAATTCAACTTTCAACTACACCACACGGACGGAGCCGCTAGGGCCGGCGAGCTTGAGACTCCTCACGGCAAAGCGCTCACGCCTTTCTTCATGCCGGTTGCCACTCAGGCCACGGTCAAAGGACTGACCCCTGAAGAGGTGAGGGACGTTGGCGCCCAGGTAGTGTTGAGCAACGCCTATCATCTGTACCTCCGGCCGGGCGTGGAGACCGTGGTCAATCTGGGTGGCCTGCACAAGTTCATGGGCTGGGACGGACCGATACTCACCGATAGCGGCGGGTTTCAGGCTTTCAGCATGGGACCGCTGCGGAAGGTCAGCGATGACGGCATCCGGTTCCGCTCCCATATCGACGGCAGCGAGCACAATTTCACTCCAGAGCTGGCAACGGCCAACCAAGAGGGCCTGGCCCCGGACATCGCCATGTGCTTCGACCAATGCATCGCCTACGGGGCCTCTGAGAAGCAAGTGCGTCAGGCCATGGAGCGCACCCATCGATGGGCCCAGTCGTGCTTCGACGCCCACCAGTCATCTGCCACGGGCGCCCCTTCCGGGCAAGCTCTGTTCGGGATAGTCCAGGGAGGCACCTTTCCGGAACTGAGGGACGAGTCGGCCCGCGCCATCTCAGCCATCCCATTCCACGGCTATGCGGTGGGCGGTCTGGCGGTGGGAGAGAACAAAGAGGACATGTACCGGTTCACCGGCCAGGTGGCGAAGGTATTGCCCGAGGACAAGCCACGTTACCTGATGGGCGTGGGCTCCCCAGAGGACTTGGTGGAGGGTGTGGCCAGGGGGATCGATATGTTCGACTGCGCGCTGCCCACCAGGGTCGCCAGAAACGGGAACCTGTTCACTCCGGAGGGGAGGGTGGACATTACCAAGGCCCGTTATGCGGAGCAACAGGGCCCGTTGGACGAGACCTGTGACTGTTACACCTGCCGCAACTACTCAGCCGCGTATCTGCGGCATCTCTTCAGGGCCAAGGAGTTGTTAGGGCTCCGGCTGGCCAGCATCCATAATCTGCGATTCGTGCTGGAGCTGATGGAACGGATCAGGGCATCAATCTTGGAGAAGCGATTTGACGCGTTCCGCAGAGATTTCTTGGACCGGTATCAGCCGACCAACGAAGCCGCGCGGCAGGCACAGAAAGAACAATGGCTGCAAACCCGGGGCGGGTAGCCCGCCGGACGCGTATGAGGGTTGCTAGGAAGGTCGCTGAAAGGGACTAGAGCCGCCGGCAACCGCGGGGACGATGCTGATCTCGTCGCCTTCGCTGGTGGAAGTATTAAGCCCATCCATGAACCGGACATCTTCGCCGTTCAGATAGATGTTCACGAAGTAGCGCAGTTCGCCTTCTTCATCAACTAGACGGTCTTTGAATCCGGGGAACTCGCCGTTCAGCTTCTCAACCAATTCACTGAGGTTGGCGGACTCCACCTCTACCTTGTCTTTACCGTTAGTCATACGCCGCAGCGGCGTGGGAATCCGTACCATTACACTCATCTGGAAAAACCCTCCTAATCGATAGCCCCGGTTTGGGGCTCAGGGCAGGACTAACTCCTACCCGTCAATCACATCCCCGCCCAGCGGGTCCACTCTCACGCCCGTGGAACTGACCCATTCCAGCCCACGCTTGATCTCTGTTTCTTCGCCGTCCAGTTCCAAGACCACCCATCCAACCTCTTCTCCCACATCGGCCCGGCGGATGTTGGTCACGATCTCAAACTTACGGCCCAACTCGTAAATCACCGGCTGCTTCACCAATTCTTCTTCAAAGGTGAACTTGACTCTCTGCTTGCCCATACCCGAACACCTCCCGGCTATTTACCGTGGCGGCCTGGCCCAGTTATTTCGCGCCTTCAAATACCGCTTCGAAGGAACTGATGCTGGGTTTGATGGAGAGTGGGTTCACCACTTGCTCCACCGCTTCCTGGGTCTTTAATCCGTTGCCAGTGATGTAAACCACGGTCAACTCGTCGGGTTTGATGGCGCCTGACTTAGCCAGGTGCTTCAGCCCGGAGACCGTCACGCCACCGGCCGTCTCGGTGAAGATGCCTTCGGTTTCAGCCAGCAGCTTGATACCGTCTACTATATCCGATTCCGGGACTGCGTAAGCGGATCCGCCGGACCTCTCGATCACTTTAATGGCGTAGATGCCGTCTGCGGGGTTCCCGATGGCCAAAGACTTGGCGATGCTGTCGGGCCGCACCGGAATCACCTGCGCCTGGTTGTTGTTCCAGGCCGCGGCGATGGGCGAACACCCCTCCGCCTGCTGCATGTGCATCTTGGTGGTGACTGCCGGGTGGTGCACGGTGTTTTGGTCAACTCCGAAAGAACTGGAAGCCACCCCGTCCAAAAGGCCCAGGCAGGCCATTTCGTTGAAGCCCTTCCAGATCTTCGTGAACATGGCGCCGGAGGCTGAGGGCACTACTACGTGGTCGGGCAAGCGCCAGCCCAGTTGTTCGGCGACCTCGTAGCCCAGGGTCTTGCTGCCTTCGGCGTAATAAGGGCGCATGTTGATGTTGACGAAAGCCCAGGGATAGTCGTCGGCCAGTTCGCTACAGAGGCGGTTGACTTGGTCGTAAGTGCCGTCCACGGACACCAACACAGGGTTATAGATGGCGGCGCCGATAATTTTGCCCTTCTCCAGGTTGGAGGGGATGAAGACCACGGCCCTGACACCCGCACGGGCGCAGTGGGCTGCCACGCTGCAAGCAAGGTTTCCGGTGGAAGCGCAGGCGATGGTCTCGTAACCGAATTCCAGGGCCTTGGTCGCGGCCACGGAGACCACCCGGTCCTTGAAGGAGAACGAAGGGTTTACGCTATCGTTCTTGATGTACAAGTTATTTAAGCCCAGGGTCTTCCCCAGACCTCTGGCCTTGATTAGCGGAGTGTATCCCGCCATGATGTCCACAGGGTCGTCGCCCTCGGCGGGAAGCAGGTCTTTGTAGCGCCAGATGCTTAGAGGGCCGGCGGCGATACTATCTTGGCTGACTACCTCAGAGATGGTGGCGTAGTCGTAGACCACCTCCAGAGGGCCAAAGCAGAAATCGCAAACGTTCAGCGGTTCTGCCGGGTATTCTCTGCCGCATTCACGGCATTTAAGTCCGTTTAAGAAAGCCAACGGGGTTGGTCCCTCCTGGCCGGTCAAAAGCCGGCGCACAGGCGCAAATAAGCCTGGAATTTCAGCAACCAGGCTGCCCGTGATAGTAACAAAGCCCCTATGGGATGTCAACTTGGCTCACGCCTGGCGGGATTGCTTATCGAGCCTGAGAAGCGGCTCATTTACCGCCCGCCCAGCGATGATATAATTCGCTGAGCTTTTGGCCCGCGTGGGCGATTAAGCACAATCGGCGCCGGCTCTAAAAAAAAACTGGGGTACCGCTCTGCTCCGCGCCCATCACATAAACATCCTCCAGCAATTCTCCATCCCGCTGATCATTGGCGTGATCGCCGGGTTGGTCTTTGCCAATATCGATATTCACGCCTACGAAGATATGGTGGATTACCATATCTTCGGCGAGAACACGAAGATCTTCGGCAAGGCCGTAACCGTCCATTTCCTAGTTAACGAGATCTTCATGGTGTTCTTCTTTGGCATCGCCACCAAAGAGATCACCGAGTCGGTGCTGCCAGGCGGAGCGCTGAACCCCATCCCCAAGGCCATCAACCCACTGATGGGCACCCTGGGTGGAGTTATTGGTCCGGCAGGCCTGTTCTTTCTCCTGGCCTGGGTATTCTACGGTGGTAGCAGCGACCTGAGCACCGTGGCCAACGGCTGGGGTATCCCGACCGCCACCGATATCGCCCTGGCCTGGCTGGTGGCCCGCATCGTATTCGGCGCCTCCCATCCAGCCGTGAACTTCCTGTTGTTGCTGGCGGTGGCCGACGATGCCATCGGACTGGGCATAATCGCCATCTTCTACCCGGACCCCGAGTTTCCCGTCGTCCCTGCCTGGCTGCTGCTGGTTGCCGCGGGGATGGCCGTTGCCTTTGTTATGCGTCGTCTCAATGTGCCGTATTGGCCCGTTTACATCTTGATCGCCGGAGGCCTAAGTTGGGTTGGCCTGGTCAAATCCTCCATCGAACCGGCCTTGGCTTTGGTGGTCATCGTGCCGTTCTTGCCTGGCCCACAAACCACGCACGGGCTTTTCGAGGAGGACGAGCACGAGTTTGAGCACACCCACTATGGCGGATCAGATGCAGTGCCTGCCGAGGTTGTGGAGGCGGAAACCGCCGAGGAGGCGTTGGAGCTTCATCACCGGCATGCGCCCTTGGACCATTTCGAGCACCAACTCAAGCTGCCGGTGGATTTTGGGCTTTTCTTCTTCGCATTCATGAACGCTGGGGTCGCCTTCGCCAGCATCACGCAGGTCACCTTTATCGTATTGTTGTCGCTGATCGTCGGCAAGACGGTGGGGATCACATTGTTCTCTTGGATCGGGGCTCGCCTTGGGTTCCCTCTGCCAGAGGGCATGGACAACAGACATCTGTTTGTGGCAGCCATAGTCGCCGGTTTGGGCTTGACCGTTGCCTTGTTCGTGGCTGGCAAAGCCTATGAAGACCCCGCCTTCCAAGATCCGGCCAAGATGGGGGCGGTACTCAGCGTTGGCGCGGCCATTATCGCGCTGGTCGTTGGGCGAATGCTCAAGGTCAAAGACGGCTCGGACGAGTGATATACTCGCGCCCATGAAGCATTCAGATAGAGTGCGCGGAGATTCAATTTAGGAGCCCCACGCAATGATTGGCGTACTTACCCACCACTGGGCGAAATCAGACAAGGTTGAAGAGGCCAAGAATTTGTTGGACGGCAACGGTCTGGCCCAGAGCAAGGCCCCCGGCTACGGCCACCGCTTGACCTTCATATCTCAGGAAGACCCTACCAAGATCTCCACTCTGGTCACCTGGGACTCGAATGAGATATATGACGCCTGGCGGGCCAGTCCGGAACGGGCCACGGCTATGCACGGGGCCGCCGAACTGTGGTCCAAACCGGCTGAGTCCGAACGCTTCGAGATGGCCGACTAGCGCCCAGTCGATAGGAGACGGTCATGGCCAAGCGAAGTTTCTGGGCTTGGGGTCACGAATCAGATGAACCCACCGCCGAGCAGATGAAGACTGCGGCGGACGAATTGTCGAAACGATACAGCGTTAATCTGGACCCGGTGTCACCGCCCAGATCATCTGACATTTCTTTGCGCGAACCCCGCATCTCGCCGCCTTCGTCCTTGGCTGGCATCTGCGTCAGCGACGACCACGACCGGGCGGTACACACCTACGGGCGCAGCTTCCGGGACCGCATCCGGGCTTTCAATCTCGACTTCCCAAACCCGCCTGACGTTGTCGCCCGCCCCCGCAACGAACAAGAAGTTGAAGCCGT
Source organism: SAR202 cluster bacterium (assembly GCA_009392075.1). The sequence goes on along the minus strand of VFHG01000229.1, from coordinate 3,768 downwards.
GTTGGAGTGGTGCTCTTCTTCCGGTCACGCTGCCATCCCATTCGGCGGCGGCAGCTCCACGGTGGCCGGGTTCGAGCCGCCTGACGGGTACGACGGCATCGTAACTATTGACCTGGAAGGCTTGGACCAGGTGTTGGAGATCGACGACATGTCTCGCTCGGCCCGAATCCAGGGTGGGGTCTACGGACCGGCGTTGGAAGACCAATTGCGCCCACACGGCTTTACTCTGCGCCACTATCCGCAGAGCTTTGAGTTTTCGACCCTGGGCGGCTGGATCGCAACGCGATCGGGAGGCCATTACGCCACCAACCAGACGCATATAGACGACATGGTGGAATCGGTGCGGATGGTCACCCCATCCGGCCTCTGGGAGTCGCGGCGTCTGCCTGGCAGCGGCGCGGGCCCTAGTCCCGACCGGATAGCGATCGGGAGCGAGGGCATCCTGGGCATCATCACCGAGGCCTGGATGCGCATCCAGGCCCGGCCAGTGTTCCGGGCGTCGGCCGGTGTGACCTTTCCCACCTTCGCCGCTGGGGCCGAGGCTGCCCGCCGCATCGTCCAGACCAAACTCTGGCCGGCCAATTGCCGCCTATTGGACCCGGTGGAGGCAGCGGCAGCGGCAGGGATGGACGGCGTTAACGCATTATTGGTGCTCGGGTTCGAATCGGCTGAAGTGCCCCAAGGCGAGTTTATTCGTCATGCCGTGGACATTGCCCGCGAGGCCGGTGGCGCGATCGACGACGCCAACATCCGAATCTCTGATGGGTCTGGCGGAGGCGATGAAAGCGGCACAGGCCGGCAAGGCTCAGTGGGAGCCTGGCGCAACTCCTTCTTGAACGCGCCTTACATGAAGAACCACCAGGCTGGGCTGGGGTTCGTGACCGAGACCATGGAAACCGCCGTCACCTGGGACCGTTGGCCCAACTTGGATGGGACGGTGCGTGCGGCCCTGCAGAACGCGCTTGATCGGGTCTGTGGGGGAGGAACGGTCTCGTGCCGGTTCACCCACGTTTACACCGACGGTCCAGCACCCTACTTCACCTTTGAGGGTATGGGGCGTTTGGGCGCCGAGTTGGAGATGTACGCCGAGATCAAGCAGGCCGCGTCGGACGCTATCATGGCCGCCGGCGGCACCATCACCCACCATCACGCCGTGGGACGGCTGCACCGCCCTTGGTACGACCAGCAACGCCCGGAATTATTCGCCCAGGCGCTAAAGGCCGTCAAGCAAACGCTGGACCCCAACGGCGTGTTGAACCCTGGACTTCTGATAGACGCTTAGTGTTCATCGGTTTACGTAACGAATCACCGTGGGATCGATGAAACCGTAACGTCCTGCCGCTAAACCTCCGCGCACCCCGTTGAACCGCCTACAGTCGGCATGTACAATGGGGCACCTGCGACGGAGGGAAGCATGTTTAGGTTCGGACTCAATCCGGCCGGTTTCGCTGTTGGCAAGCGAAATGTCCATTACTCCTGGGTGATCGTCGGCGTCGCTTCGATCATGTGGATGACCACCTCAGGGATGCGCTTTGCGGCCGCCATCTTGGTGGACGAGTTTGAAAAAGAACCATTCGGCTGGAGCATCGGCGCAATAGCCGCTGGTTTCACCATCCAATGGGTCGTATCGGGAACTGTAGCTCCCGTCTGCGGCTGGCTCGGTGACCGCTGGGGCGTCCGCCGGGTCATGTGGGCGGGCGGCGCGTTGTTCATCATCGGGATGGTTCTGACGGCCTTCATGCAAAGCCTTTGGCAGTTCTATCTCTACTTCGGCGTCATTCTGTCAGTGGGGATGGCCGCCTTCCAAGTCACGTTGGTCTCCGGTGTAACACTGTGGTTCCGGAAGCAATTGGGTCTGGCCATGGGAATCTTGCAGGGCCTGCAGGGACTGGGCACGGGCGCGGCGATCTTAATGGTCTTCATTCTCTTTGACCAATTCGGTCTGCGGGCGACCTTTTTGATTCCAGGTCTCGTCGGCGGCGCGGTCCTGATGCTCCTGGTCAAATTCTTCTACAACGAGCCTGCAGACATCGGATTGCGTCAGTGGGGCGCGCCCGACGATGAGCCCATCCGGAGCATGCAGAACAATGAAGTGGCCAAGGTCCGCACCAACGTCTTCCTGAAGCAGGCAAAGAGGACCAACGCCTTCTGGAACCTAGTGGGGATCCATTTCTGGGGCTGCGCCGGTCATAACATCATTCTCATCTTGCTGGTTGCGATGATGACCTTTAACGGCCACTCCAAAGGGTTGGCAGTAGCAGTTTACGTCACTCTTACTGTGGTTAGCACGGTCACGCGGTTCGCAGTCCCGATCTTGGCGGACCGGTTCGGCAGCAAGATCGTAATGTTACTCGTTTTTTCGGCGCAGACTTTCCCGTTACTGTTGCTGATTGCAGATCAACAACTATCGACCTACTTCATCTTTGCTGTGCTTTTCGGAATTGGTATGGGTGGAGAGATGACAGCATTCCCGGTCATAAACCGCCAGTATTACGGCGACGCTCCCATCGGCACTACCTATGGGTGGCAGATGGCCGGAGCGGGCATCGGAATGGCGATCGGACCGGTGCTTGGCGGCTTCCTCAAGGACTGGACAGACACCTATACCTGGTCCCTTTGGTTGGCCTTCGGTCTTAGCGCCACCGCGGTGATCTGCATCCTTTTCTTGCCCTCCACACACCAACACCAACTGCCGGACTGGGAGGACGCCTTGCCACCCGAGGCCCGGACATCCGACGGCGCTCTCGTAATCGCACCTGCAGCCGGTGGCGGAGATGGTTTCGACGATTAACCCTATGGCGCGGTCTTAAAGCGTGGCCCAAGAACAGTTGTGGCCGGACAGCGCGGTCGAGTCAGGGCCTACGATTTCGGCCACTGAGTTGGGCACATACGCCAGGGCAAGATTCTGCCCCCGCTGCGCCTGGGTCCGACTGCACGTCAAGAACCTGCCCTACCAGAGCTTTCCCGGAATCTTCAGCAGCATCGATCGCTACAACAAGCTGATCGTCCACAACCATTTCGACCGGGAGGGTCACGCCCCGCCGTGGTTGGCTGAGTTGGGGGATGCCGGCCAGTACATCGACCCGCCCCATTGGTCCAGCTTCAAGACGCTGGACGAGGAAACTGGAATCACCCTGAGGGGAGAGGCCGACGGCATATTCAGACTAGCCGATGGGTCTTATGTGATCGTCGACTACAAGACATCCCGTTACAACCCTGATCGCCCGGGCATGTTCAGCAATTACGAGGTCCAGTTGAATGCCTACGCGCTGATCGCTGAGCGGCAGGGGTTGTCGCCCGTATCCAAGCTAGCCCTGGTCTACATGGAACCAGCCACAGATAAAGAGACGGCTCAGGAGCCGAAGTTGGTGGACGCCAAAGGCTTCACGATGGGCTTTCACGCCAAGGTCGTGCCAGTGGAACTCAGGACCAGCAGTCTGTTGCCGCCCCTGCTCCGGAAAGCGCGGAGCATCTGGGGCATGGATGCGCCTCCGCTTGCGGCTGGGGGTTGTAAGGACTGTGAGGCTGTGGATGGGTTGCTGGAGAGGTTGGGCGGTTCCTAGATTGCCCTCGCGCACGTCCTTCCGCAGAATGAGGAAGAGTTGGAGAGGAGGTTGCTGTGGTGACACTTGGTTGGATGAGAGGCAGAGGCGCCCTCATCCTAACCTTCTCCCGTGCGGGGGAGAAAGAACAGGATTCGACGGGCGCTAGCCGCTACTCCCAGGCGCGGTTGTCCACTACCTGCTCGTAGGTGGAGCCTGACTCAAC
>VFHG01000228.1 GCA_009392075.1 SAR202 cluster bacterium | reverse complement strand
TGACTTGCTCAATTTTAGAGCAGGTCTCTGTATCCCAATTGATCGGAATTGCGGGGGCGAGGCTAGCCTATCTTCTCTAATGGCGCGAAACTGAGCAGCAGGCGTTTCTGTCCGACGCCGCCTTCAAACTCGATGGTGACCTCGGTGTCGGAGGCTGTTACGTCCACGCGGGTGACCACGCCTTCGCCAAAAGCATTGTGGCGCACCGAGTCGCCCACCGACAAAGTTGGGCGGGCCGACTCAGGCTTGCCCCGATTGATCACCGGAGTCGGTGCCTGCCAGGCGTTCCAGGACGGGCGCTTAGACTCGCCTGGCTTGCCAAACGATCTACTTGTACCGCTAGCGGAGCTATTGGTGGGTCCGGAGCCCGATGTGATCAGCTCGGCGGGGATGTCTCTCAGGAACCGGGAGCCCTCCCCGGCCCGAGTGGCCCCGAAGATTGAGCGGCGGAAGGCGCGGGTCAGGTAGAGGCGTTTCTCGGCGCGGGTCATGCCCACGTAGCAAAGTCGCCGTTCCTCCTCAAGCTGGTCCTCGTCGTCCAGGGACCGGCTGTGGGGAAGCAGCCCCTCCTCCATGCCCACCATGAACACCACCGGGAATTCTAAACCTTTGGCCTGGTGCAGGGTGATCAGCGTGATGGAGTCGTCGGCATCCTCGTAGTTGTCCACGTCGGCCACCAGGGACAGGCGTTCCAGCAGTGTGGCCAGGCCGTCGGGCGGCGCCTCGGCGTTGAACTCCTGGGCGGTGGCCCGTAGCTCCATGATGTTCTCCCAGCGTTCCTGGGGACTGTCATCGCCGTTCTGGATGAAATTGCGGAAGCCGGTGTCCTCAACGACCCGGTCGACCAGGTCAACGACCTTTTCCCGCTTGCTCAGCTCGATGAGCTTCTCCATGGTCACAGCGAAGTCTGCGAAGGACGTTGCGGCCTTCTTCGTGATGGCGATGGGGCAGTCCTCACCGGCTAACCGGGCGGCAGCTACCTCTTGCATGGCCGCAAAAAGCCCCAGGTTCTTGCTCCTAGCCCAGCCTCCCAGTTGCTGCATGGACTTAGCGCCGATGCCCCGGGGAGGCACATTGACCACTCGGCCCAGGTTCACATCGTCGTTGGGGTTATAGACCAGGTGCAGGTAGGCCATCAGGTCCTTGACCTCACGACGCTTGTAGAAGCGGATGCCGCCGACGAGCCGGTACCGGGTACCTTGGTGCAGGCAGGCTTCTTCCAGGGCGCGGGACTGGGCGTTGATCCGGTACATGACCGCGCAGTCGCCGTGCTTATACCCGTTCTCGCGTACCAGCCGTTCGGCTTCAGAGATAACGAAGGACGCTTCCTCTCCTTCGTCATAGGCCTCCCGAATCTCCACCAAGTCCCCCTTGGAATTGTCGGTGAACAGGTCCTTCTGGATGCGCTGGCCGTTTATGGAGATAAGATTCTTGGCGGCGTCCAGGATATTCGCCGTAGACCGGTAATTTTGGTCCAGAGCGATGGTCTTGGCCTGCGGGTAGTCACCTTGGAAGCTGAGGATGTTGCGGATGTCCGCGCTACGCCAGGAGTAGATCGACTGGTCGGGGTCGCCCACCACGCAGATGTTCTGGTGGGACTCAGCCAGGAACCGGGCCAGTTGGTACTGGGAGATGTTGGTGTCCTGAAACTCGTCCACCATGATGTATTTGTAGCGGTCGTTGTACTTCGTCCTGACGCCGGGAAACTCCCGAAGGAGCTGTACTGTCTTCATCAAAAGGTCGTCGAAGTCCACAGCGTTGTTGCGGGTCAGGGCCTCTTCGTAGTGGTGGTAGACCTGGGCGCAGATCTCCTTGAAGTAGTTGTCGGCGTTCTTGGTGAAGGCCCTGGAGTCCCACATCTTGTTCTTTGCGCTGGAGATCATGCTGAGGATGGCCCGGGGCGGGTTTCGCTTGGGGTCGATCTCCGCCAGTTCCATGGAGTCCTTGATGATCTTGGCCTGGTCGTCGGCGTCGTAGATCGAGTAGTTGGAGTCCAGGCCAAGGTTGTGCCCGTCGATACGCAGCACCTTGGCGCAGAAGGAGTGAAACGTGCCTACGGTCAGCGCGTCGCTGCGGGAGCCGACCAGCCGGTCCAGCCTTTCCCGCATCTCCCTGGCGGCCTTGTTGGTGAAGGTCATGGCCAGAATGTTGAAAGGGCTGATCTCGTACTCTCGGACCAGGTAGGCGATGCGGTGAGTGATGACCCGGGTCTTGCCGCTGCCGGGCCCGGCCACGATGAGGAGAGGGCCATCGACGGTCTCGACGGCCTCTTTCTGCGCTGGGTTAAGTCCTTCCAGTAATCCCGAGCCTGTAGACATCGGCCGATTATAACATGACATAACCCGGACCTAGCCTCAAAAACCGGGTATTAAGGCTATTTAAGGGCTGCGGAGACTTCTTCTAGAGTGGAGATCGTGCAGAGGAAAGGTAACGCCACGGTCAGGGACGCATCGTGGGCCTCCTGGCTCACCGATGCGCAGCAGTCGCCTACTACTATGGTGTCGTAGCCAAGGTCGCAGGCCTGCCGGGCGGTGCCCTCGACCACGAAATTGGTGGCAACGCCGGCTAATATCAGCGTGCCGATTCGCTTGGTTCGGAGTATCTGGTCTAGGTCGGAGGCTGTAAATGCCGAAACGCCGCGCTTGGTCACTATGGACTCGCCGGCCTGGGGGGTTAAATTCTCATGGATCTCGGAGCCCCAGGTTCCTTCCACCAAGGCGGTAGCTCCGTGCAGCCCCTGCCAAAGCCCAGCGTTTGCCGGCCGCTCAGGGTAACCGGGGCGGAACTTAACCGAGACGTAGATCACCGTTATACCGGCGCTGCGGGCCGCAGCCAATAGTTGGGCCGACTTATCCAAAACATTAGTTTCTGCCACCATCTTTGCAAATCCGAAGTCCTTGAAAGCGCCGTCGGGATGGACGATGTCATTCTCGAAGTCCATGGCCAAAAGGGCCGTGTGCTGCCGATTGATTTCCAAAGCCATGTCAGCCTCCCAAGCAAATCAGATTGTTGAAATTTGAGTGAGCACTTGAAATCCCGCGTGCATTATAGCTTGCCTCTCTGGCCGATGGCACGGCTGGCAAGTTATTAGGCGTGAAACGGTTGAAGTTGCTGGCCGAAACGGGCAAAAATGGTTATCAGAGATAATCAAGGTGGACTTTGGACACTACGGCTGGGGTGAACGGGCATGATCTGCTCGGCATGCCAACAAGACAATGAACCGGGAACACAGCTCTGTATCAGATGCGACGTGCACATGGAGCGCAACCTGCCGCCACAGTTGGTGTTGGAATCCTTCTTCACCAACGAATTCATCTGGGGAATTAACGTCGGCGGCCTAGCCGTGCCGTTGGTACTGCTGGCCAGCGGTGTTTTGGGAGCATGGCTGATCTGGGATCGGGTGGGATTTTCCAGTTATTGGACCATCACCGGATTCGTGGCGCTGATGCCCGACACATTATTTACCATGTCGCTGCTGCCCTCATTCCGCAGAGGCCAGTCTTTTTTAATGGGATTGGGAGTATTCGCCTTATTCGGTCTTGCAGCGGCCGGGATACTGGGCTTGGCCCTGGCTATATTCGTCTTCAACAAGAATTTTGGCTAAGGCTTGACCGGCGCCACCAGCAAACCGGCCACCGTTATGTGACGGCCTGGGTTGACGGTGATATAATCACCTACCGTTTGAACAGTATGCCAATCACGCCTCATTGAGCGTGTTAAAAAGCAGTCAACTCTGACTGTCCAGGTGCACACAGCAACCGGCCCGGACGGATTGGACGACCCTCAAATCCCGGCATTTCCTGATGCGTTGCCTGAACTAAACTGGCGTCCCAGAAAGCGCCAGGAATACAATCACACACCGCTGGCACGCCGCTGGAAAGCAATCAGATAGGAAAATAGACCCATGCAGAGATTCCCCCCCCAAAACCTGAGAACCCCTGGCCCCACGCCCATCCCCAGCGATATCGTCGAGGCTATGACTAACCCGATGATCAATCACCGGGGCCCGGAGTTCGACACCCTCCTCAACAAGGCCACCGAGCAGTTGAAGCAGGTGTTTATGACCAAAAACGACCTGTTCATCCTGACGGCGTCAGGCACCGGGTCTCTCGAGGCATCCATCGTCAATACTTTGTCGCCTGGCGACAGGGTCATCGCCGCCACGGCTGGGGCCTTCGGCGACCGGTTTGCGGACATGGTCGAGGCTTACGGCGCCGACGTTAAGCGTATGGACTTCGAATGGGGCGGTCCCATAGAATCGGACGACATTCGCAAGGCCTTGCAGGCGGAGCCCAACATCAAAGCGGTTCTGGTCACCCACAACGAAACATCCACGGGCGTGACCCATCCGGTGGAAGACATCGCCAAGGTTGTGAAGGGTGAGTTCGACAAACTACTGTTGGTAGATGCTGTTTCCAGCCTGGGTTGCATACCGTTGCCCGTCGACGCCTGGGACTGCGACATGGTGGGCACCGCCTCGCAGAAGGGGTTCATGATTCCCCCAGGCCTGTCTTTCATCAGCGTTAGCGAACGTGCCTGGGAAGCCCAGCAGACCGCCAAGATGCCCCGGTTCTACTTCGACCTGTCCATGGCCAAAAACTATCTCCAGACCGGCCAGACCCCGTTCACTCCGAACCTGTCGGCGATGTACGGTCTGAGCCGGGCACTGGACGTCCTTTTGGAAGAAGGAATGGAGAACGTGTTCGGGCGCCATCACACTATCGCCCAGTTGACCCGCGACGGCGCGCGTGGTCTGGGCTTGGAATTGCTTGTTGCCGATGAGGCGTACGCATCGAACACGGTGACTGCCATCAAGGTCCCAGAAGGAGTTGATCAGAAGGCGTTAATGGGCAAGATGCGCACCGAGCATAACGTTGTGCTGGCCGGAGGACAGGGCCGGATGAGCGCGGATATTTTCCGCATCGGCCATCTGGGAGCGGTAGCGAAAGAAGACATCACTGAAGTCATGGACGCACTAAAAATCGTTCTGCCGGAAGTGGGATTCAACCCATAGGAATCGGCCCGAGCGGGTTTTACCAATTTCCATCCGAAGTGGGCCCTACTACATAGGAATACGCCCGGAGGGATGGGATAATTGGGTTACATAGAAGTAATCGCGTGTGTAACGGTCAAGTTAGCGCGGCGTTATCGTTCCAGGGGAGGTGCCTGAAATGGCAATTTCTCAACTCGAACAAGCGATGGCCACCCTGCGGTTGGGGTTAGCTGAGATGCGGGCCAAGGAAGACCAAATGGACGCCTTGGTCAACCAATTCCAGACCCAACTGCGCCGCCTGCCGCGCCAGGTAGTCTACGGCCAGACGTCCTTGGAATTGTCCTTGACCGCCATGGGGGAGATCGAGGAGCGGCTTGAAGACGCCATAGCCAACCGGCGCAGGCTGTTGGCGATTAAGGACACGGCCACCCAGGAGCTGGAAGCGTTACAGTTGCTGAAACGAGTGGACGAGGCGCGTTCCAAGCTTGCTAGCCTGAAGAACGGTAGTTCCGCCGATGAAGAAATCCAGGCGGAGATCAGGCAACTAGAAGACTTCATCGCCGCCAATAGCCGTCAGGCCGAACAGGCCATCACCGAGCGGTTTAAAGAACGGACTGAACGCACCAACGGCGACCGGGCAGCTAGCTAACTCCCTCTAAAGCTCCCCATCCAGTCGGTTGATTACCAAGCCGGTAGGCAGCTTGGGGAAGAAGAATGTGGACTTCCGCGGCAACCTTTGCCCGCCGCCCACGATGCTCTCGAATGCATCCAACGGGAATGGCTTCAGAAGGAAAACCATCTGCAACTCCCCGCTCTCGGCTTGAGCGACCGCTCCTTGATGGTCGTGCATGAAATCCAGGTGGTCTAAAGTGGCGTCTCCCAACTCGGGGCGCAGTACCTGTTCCTCAAGCACCCAGGCTTCAGATGCGGCCAACGCACCCCAGCTAGGCTTAACCGCTGACTCTTTCAGCGTCAGCATGGTGGCGCCGCCACTGTCCACCGATGCGAGCAACCGCCGGTTGGCTCCCAGGCGGTCCACCTGTTCCACCAAGGCGTCTGAGTTTCCGGTCAAAGTTTCCGAGTCGAACAATTCTCTTAGCTTGGCCTTGATGTTGGCGAGCTTGTCGGCTGGGACTCCGTTCAGGGTGCGGTGATACCCCAGCACGACCAGTCCGGGGTCGTCGAAGGCGATCAGTGTCATCATGACGAAATTGTGGGCCAGATTTGGCGCTTTGGCCGCGTCGCTCTCGGAGTGGCGGTCCAGTTGGTACTGCCTAGCTGCTTCGTAGCGGTGGTGGCCATCGGCCAAGTAGATGGGCCGGGAGGCGAAAAATTTACCGATCTGGCTTTGCACGGCCGGGTCGGAGATGCGCCAAAGGGCAGTGGCGCCGCCGGACTCGTCCGTTGCGTCAAATTCCGGAGCGCCAATCATGATCTGCTGATATACGCGGTCCAACTCCCCATCGGCGTCACGGTAGATGGACATTATTGGGCTGATATTGGCCGAAAGCGACTCCATCAACCAGACACGGTCTTGGATGGCAGGCGCTTGGGTGAACTCGTGGGGCAGCACCTGGCGCGTAGCGTAATCTTCTAACCCTACCGATGCGATCAAGCCCACCCGCACCATGTTCTTTCCGCATAAAGGGAAGTTGTGGCGCATCAGGTAGTAGCTGGGCGACTCATCCTGTTGCAGGACTCCATCTTGCCGCCAACGGTCGAACAGGTTGGAAGTTGCGGCGTATTGTTCCTTGGCTGAGGTGTTCCAATCCAGGCCCTCGCCGGCCTCCAGATGGATGACGTTGTACTGGTTCTGGCGCTTGAGCGCTTCCTGGTTTTCCTCGTTGATCATGTCGTAGGGCGGGCACAGCACCGAGGCCATGTCTCCCACCGTTTCCTGGTTGTACCGCCATCCTCTGAAGGGGCTTACCGCTGCCATTCCAACACCTGCGCGTAATTATGTTTGCTAAATACCCGATCAATCTTTAGTCTAGTCGCGGGCTCGATTATAGGTTAAGCCCCACGGCCAGTCCACAGCCACAGCGGGAAAGAGGGATGCCAGGATGGGCTCGGTTGTGCTTGTGATATACTCTGTGCTTGCTCAGGCACGGATATAGACTCTATATAACCCATAAGGAAGGTAGCCCATGGCCGGCCCAATCAACCACGTAGAAGGCGGCACGATAACCACCGCCAAAGGTTTCAAAGCTGGAGGCACCTACGTGGGTATCAAGACGTTCACCGAAGACAAGATGGACATGGGGCTGCTACTGTCCGACACCACCTGCGCCGCAGCCGGGGTGTTCACCAAGAGCGCTCTGGTATCGCCTTCGGTCACCGTAAACCGTGAGACCATGGCGGCGGGCGGACCGATCCGTGGGCTGGTGGTCAATTCGGGCATCGCCAACGCCGGCGTGGGAGAGCAGGGCTACACCGACGCCAAAGAGATGGCCGCCGTGGCCGCTGCAGGACTGGGCGTGAAGCCTGAAGAAGTATTTGTCTTCAGTACCGGCGTTATCGGCGTTGAACTGCCCATGACATTGATCAAACAGGGCGTAGAACAGATCGAACTGTCTGATAACGGTGGAAACTCGCTGGCCCGGGCCATGATGACCACGGACACCCACACCAAAGAAGCGGCTGTCACGGTCAATGTTGGAGGCAAGGAGATCAATATCTCCGGTGTGGCCAAGGGTTCTGGAATGATTCACCCCAACATGGCGACGATGCTCTGTTTCGTGGCGACAGACGCCGCCGTAGAGCAAAACTTTCTACGAAGCATCCTGCCTGACATCGCCGACAGCACCCTGAACATGCTGGACATCGATGGCGACACCA
>VFHG01000227.1 GCA_009392075.1 SAR202 cluster bacterium | reverse complement strand
CGGGCCGCGAACATTGGAGACGCGATAGTCACCACTCCCAGCACCACCCTCGACAATACCGTCAGATTGATCGATCAATACAAAGCCGCGGCTGAAGCTGCCGGCAAGACGCCGGCGCCGGTCATCATGCGGGACGCCTGGGTGGCGGGTTCCAGGAAGGAAGCAGAGGAAGTCTATGGGCCCGAGGTCATGGCTGCCTACCAATACTATTGGCAGAACGGATTGCCCGAATTCCTGGCTATCAAGGAAGAATCTGAATTGACTCTGGACCGGGTTGCCAAAGACCGCATCATCATGGGCGACCCGGAAGAATGCTTGACAGAGTTCCAGCGGTGGAGCGAAGGCACTGGGGCCGAGTCCTGTCTGCTGCGCCTGCGGCACGCCCACTCAGGAGGCCCGTCCCACGCCCAGATTATGAAGACTATCGACCTGATTGGAGATCGGATCATCCCTTATATGGAGTGATTGGGGTAGTTCCTACCGCGACGACGCTGCTGGAGCTTGGTTACACCTGGGACGACGTGATCAGTCTCAAGGAGCAAGGGGCAATCATTTAATCAGTGTTCTGCTGCCTCTGAGGCTATCGGGTTGTAAGTAACCCGGATCACCGGAGCTTGCGATTCATTTTTCCACTGGTGGTGGACATTGGGCGGAACAAGAATAGCATCCCCTTGGGAGACTGCGTAATCTATGCCACCGCAGACCAAAGTGGCCGTGCCTTCCAGTACGTAGACCACGTGTTCCCACTCGTGGATGTGCCCGCCGGTATCAAGGTGGCTAACGGCGCCGGGAAGCATTGGGTTGTTGTGCAGCATCACGTAGTTGGTAGCGCCTTCCACGCTTCCAATCAGCACGTGACCCGCATTCCGGTCTAGTTCGTTGTGATTGCGAATCACCGGAGGCTGCCCGGTCCCTTCGCCGCCGTCATTCTTGGCGCCTCCGCTCTGCGCCGCAATCAATGGGTTTATCTCGATGCGGTGGATATTGCCCGGGCCTCCGTTGTTCAGCGTGTAGTGGTCAACGTTGGGCGGTATGAACAATGCGTCACCGGCCTTTACTGGGTAACTTATACCGTCGCAGATGAGGGCCCCGCTGCCTTCGATGATGTAGACCTCATGCTCCCATTCGTGGATATGGTGAGCGCTGGTGCCGCCGGGCGAAATCTCCGAGTAGGTCAAAGTGCAGGTCGGCGGGTTGTCGTCCAGATTTATCAGCCGGGCTGCATTTGTCCCATCGAAAATATCGCGCACGTTTCTGATTACCGGGTCCATTCGGAGACCTCCGAAGTTAGTTTAAGGTTCTATCCCGTAGACCCTGACTGCGGTGTCATGGAAAAGGCCTGCGCGTTCGGCTGCGGAATACTCTTTGGATAGCCGCTTGAACGCGTTGTACATCACGTTGTAAGAGAAGGAAACCTTGTCCGGGGGGAAGTTGCTTTCGAACATGCACCGGTCGGGGCCAAACTGCTCGATGCAATGTCTCATCCAGGGCGTCATCGACTCTGCCAATTCTTCCGAGCCGATCGGTACTTCTCGGGCATGCCAGCCGAAGCCGAAGCGGGGCATGCCCAACCCTCCAAGCTTCATGGTGACGTTGTGGCAGGCCGCCACGGCGGTTATTCCTTCCTTCCAGACGGGGATTATCTCGTCGTCCTTTCCGGCGTAGATCCCGACCCGGCTGACGCCGCCCACGTGGTTCACGATGATGGGCAAATCGGGCACCGCCTTGGCGAACTCAGCGATCTCCGGCAACTGTGGGAAGGACTGCATGATGTCCAGACTCAGTCCCATCTGGCTCAAGACCTTGGCCCCTTCGATAAATTTGGCGTCGTTGACGATTCCCTCGGTCTCCCGGTTGTCCCAAGTGGGGTCGGTGTTCCAGGTGATGTTGTGGCGTATTCCTTGGAACCGGTTGGGGCTGGCCGCTTGGAGAGCCTCCAGCACCGGCGTAACACCCGCTCCCAGCTTCAGGTCGGCGTGACCCATGATGGCTGCGGCCGCCCGGCTTTCGCCGTAGACGCCGCTGGCGCTGGCCGCGGCCAGACCCTGGACGAACTCAACCTCACCCACCGAACGCAGCTCTTCTGGGCCGCCGGCGCGATACATGGACCTCGCCTCGAGGAACACAGTTGACCGGATGTTGTGGCCGCTGTAGATGTCGGAGTTCAGCTCGTGTAGGAGATACCGCTGATACGGAACGCTGCCGGGGCGGAGGTCCCAAAAATGGTGATGTGGGTCGCAGATTGGCAGATCTGGTTCCAAAGTTGGTTCTTGGGTCAACGCCAGCCAGTCGTTGTAGCCGTAGGGCATACGGGCACCTCCGTACGTTTGGTTCGCGGGCCGATGATAACACAGGCAGGAATTGTAGCTGGGTACCGATTCCCTTAAGGACTATGACTTGTGCGCATCCTTCGACAAGCCCAGGACGAGCGGTGGAGGGACATAGCTTAATTTGTGAACGCGTCGAACCTTGTCACCCTGAGAGAAGCGTTGGTTTTTCGTCGGTGTTGCACCAATTGCAAAGAGATTCCTCGGCTAACGCCTCGGAATGACAGAAGCGAAAGATGGCTATCGAGAAAGGGCCCTTTAACGAGTGCAGGACGGGTGGTTTTAGATAATCCTAGCTGAGGCTCTCGGCTAGACCAGACAACGCCACGATTTCCTGGGACTCCGGGTCGGCGTTGCGCCAGGCGTTCCGCACTTGTT
>VFHG01000226.1 GCA_009392075.1 SAR202 cluster bacterium | reverse complement strand
CCGTAGCCGACGGGCTTTGCACCACCTGTTTGGTGATATATCCAACGGGAAACCTCGAAGGCAGGTATCGCCGCGGCGGCGAGAACGCGGAGGATTATGCAAATGGGGCCCGGCAATGGACGGTCCCCTGGGGGAACCACGGAGGCAACGACTTCATCAACATCTTCCCCCACAATCAATATTGCCAAAAATACGGTGGGACCCACGACGACCTGGCCCCTTTTGTGATCAACCAACACCGAAACGGACTTTTGACCCCGTGGGGCTACAATGCCTCCAGTGGGATGGTTCAACTTACCGAGGAGGATTACGTGAATTCCAGGTTTATCCTGAATCCGCTCCGGATATTTGATTGCGACAGGCCGGTCAATGCTTCGGCTGCCTACCTGATCACTACTGCCGAGCGCGCCCGGGATATGCGGCAACCACCCGTGTACGTACTCAACCATTCCCAACACAATTTCCCGCAGCGCACCACCCAACCGGACCTGGACGAGATAGAAGACTGGACGGACCGCGCCGCCCGCAGAATGTTTGAGGGCGCCGGACTCGGTCCCGCAGACGTTGATATTTTTAACCCCTACGACGGTTACGCGACAATGACCCAGTTCTTTCTGGAGGCATTCCAATGGCACGGCGTAAAGAGAGGAGACGCTTTTGCCTTTTATGCGGACGACATTAGGGTGGAGGGCCCGCATCCTTTCAGCTCCAGCGGTGGCAATCTGGGCAATGGCCGAACACGCACCGCCATGTATACCGACAGTATCGAACAGCTTCGCGGATCGGCCGGCCCACGGCAGGTCACAGTGCGAGCCGAAACCGCGCTGGCGGCCTTCACCACACCCAGTAGTGGCGGCTGGATGATGTTCGGAAAGCACCCCAGCTAAATAATTTCCTCAACTATCTCTTTCCCAGGAAATAGTCATCACTAGATTAACCTTCACCATCGGAAGTGGGATTTCTTATTTAGCGTTCGTTCTAACTAATGAGAGCCGATATGCCGCAAAATCGAATTCTTGAAGGTGTTCGCCTCCTAACCCTGGAACAGGTCCACGCGCTGCCTTGGGGAACCTCTTTCCTGGCTGACCTGGGTGCTCAGGTCATTCGCGTGGAAAGCTTGGACCATCTCCAAGACCGCAAGGCAGGGCCGTTCCCCGATGGGCAGCCCAGCCAGGATTGGTGGAACGAGGGGGGCAATCTGGCCTACTTTGGCACCCGCAACAAGCAGAGCATCTGTCTGGAAGTGGCCTCTCCCCAAGGTAAAGAGGTTTTTCTCAAACTAGCCCAAAATTGCGACATCGTCACCGATAACTTCCGGCCTGGCACCATGGAGCGGTTCGGCTTTGATCATGAGAGCCTGGCCAAGCTAAATCCGAAGATCATCACCTTGAGCTCCACGGCCTACGGCTATACCGGACCGTGGCGGCGGGCCGGCTCTCGAGCCCGCACGGTGGATGCCTCCTGCGGCATGTCTTACCTCACCGGTTACGAAAATGGTCCGTCCTACCGGGCCAGCAATAACTATATGGACCACTCAGTGGGCAACAACGTGGCCTATGCCTTGCTGCTGGCCCTGTACCAACGCAACAAGACCGGTAAAGGAATGCGCATCGACCTCACCATGCAGGAAACGGGCGTGTCGGCCATCGGCCCCGCTATTCTGGAAACCCAGCGTGGGATAACTCGCTCTCGTCTGGGTTGCGGCCATCTGTGGAAGTCGCCCCACAACGTCTTCCCCTGCCGCGGTTCCGACCGTTGGATTGCCATCGTAGTGTCGACTGATGATGAATGGCAGAAGCTAAGACAGGCCATGGATGAGCCGCTCTGGGCAGCCGATCCTCGCTTCGACACAGCACAAGGCCGCTGGCGCCACCGTCACCACCTGAACGATCTTCTGTCAGGTTGGACCCAAACCCAAGACGATCAAGAGTTGATGAACCACCTCCAAAGTAATGGAGTTGCCGCAGGCGCGGTACTCACCGCTGAGGACCTAGTGACGAATCCTCATCTGGGGGAGCGGGATTACATAGAGGAGTTTGAAAACGTCAACGCACCCCAGGCCGGCCCACGGAAATATGCCGGCCGTCCTTTCCGCATGCCGGGGATTCCCTTTGCCATCCGTCATGCGGCGGCTCTGGGTGAGCACAATGTGGAAACGCTGCGGGATGTTGCCGGATTGTCCGATGAGGAGATCGCCACCTTGGCCAACGAAGGGGTAATCTCCACCCAACCACTACCCACCGAAACCCCGCCCTAGGGCCTAACTGCTCAGGGTCTCAAGGCTCAGGCAGGGCCATTATTGCGAGCGGCAAGCCAAATACTGTAACAAGGCGCTTCTCCACAAAGATTAGAGGTTTCGACTTAATTGGACATCTTATCGGACATAAAGGTATTGGAACTGGCTAACAGCCTGTCGGGGGCTTTCTGCGCCAAGTTGCTGGCCGACCAAGGCGCCAATACCGTCAAAGTGGAACCGCCTGGCTGGGGCGATCCAGCGCGCCGGGAACCGCCTTTCATCAATGGCGTTCCCGACACCGAGGGCTCCACTATTTTTTTGGCTTTCAACACCAACAAGAGAGGGATCACTTTAGACATCGAACAACCCCTGGGCCGTGAGTTGCTGCTGCGACTGATGGCAGATACGGACGTCCTGATTGAAAGCTATCCACCGGGGCATCTGGAAAGCCTGGGCTTGGGGTACCAGGTCTTGAAAGAAACGAATCCCGAATTGATCGTCTCCTCCATCACATATTTCGGCCAGACGGGCCCTTACCGGGACTACCGGGGTAGCGACCTGGTGGTCCAAGCGTTGGGGGGCTTCCTCCACGCGGTGACCGGTTCAGCGGACCTCCCTCCCATGGGCACAGCCCTGGAGCAGATGGAAA
>VFHG01000225.1 GCA_009392075.1 SAR202 cluster bacterium | reverse complement strand
GGCCCCGTTCCGACAATCTCGGCAATCTCCCGAACTTTCTTGCCCTGGTCTAGTAGGTGGAAGATGACCAACTGGTTCTTGTTCCACCACAATTCCTCGTTGAACCTTGAGGATGTCACTAGTGGATTGAGGGGCCTTGCAGACCGCCGGACAATGGGCGGTTTGCGGCTCGATTCTCCATCGCCAACGGGCAGAGAGCGTTCCATCAAGGCCCCGTCCAGTTGCAGTTCGACTTCGGAGCGTTTTGGGTAATAAACGCTTCCGCGCTGGAAACAGCGCCATCCGCCGGCCTCTTATACCAGGTCGCCACTGCATTTTCTGCATCCCTTGGATAAGTACAGTATCTTGCTCACCCCTGTTGGCGTCGCCGGGAGTTCGTCTTCCGGTTTTCGCTGTTGCACCCCCTGGTTAAGGTTCACCGGCGATTACGAGCCATGACACCAAGCACACTACTTATGTGAACCTCGTGACATCTGGGGTGGGGAATGCCAGCCGCTATACCGTTGCAGCGGGCGAAAGTTTACTTTGCTTGCCCGGTATGGTTTATTAGACCTCGTATGTAAGGCGGTCCGAGCTCTTCTAAATAGGATGGTCCGGAACTGGAAATTCGGTAAAACCCATGGAGTGGCTGAAACAATGAGTTTCGAGATGATAAAGATAGACCAGGTGGACCGGGTGGCCATCGTGACCCTGAACCGGCCTGAGGTCCTGAACGCCTTGAGTCTGCAATTGGTCCGGGAGCTAGACGAATTTGTAACCGAGGCAGAGGAAGACGACGGCATAGGCGCCATCGTGATCACCGGGGCCGGCGACCGGGCCTTCTCAGCTGGTGCGGACATCCATGAAAACCGGGAGAATTCGGATGAACAGCGTGCCGCCGGCGGTGCCGCCCGTGCCGTTTACACTTGGCATCTGGCGGTTTCCAGCAAGCCGGTGATCGGAGCGATCAACGGCCTCTGCTACGGCGGGGGAACAGTCATGGCTACCAGCCTGGATTTCCTCATGGGCAGCGAGAAGAGCAGCTTCCGGTTCCTGGCCGTCAACTATGGACAACTGAACGCAACCTGGAGCTTGCCGACCATGGTGGGGTGGCCCAAGGCCAAAGAACTGCTCTATAGCGGCCGTGAAGTCTTCGCTGACGAGGCCTACCACATCGGCCTGCTCAACCACCTGGTGCCGTCGGGCGACTTGATCGACCGGACGGTCGAAGTAGCGGCAGGTATCGCAAAGAACCGAGCGGAAGGTGTTGCCAACATTAAGTCGCTCCTGATTGAACAAACTGGAGAGGCCCTGGAGACCCAGTTTCAGACGGAGATTGAAGGCCGAAAGGGACGGTTCAAGGGATTGTCCGTGGAGGACGGGTTCAAAGACTTCTTGGACCGAAAGGGCCGGAAGCCACGCGTTTCCTAGTCGGTGCTCCTAATTTGGAACCAGGAAGATGGCCCCCAGGTGATTCCCGGAGCCTTCTCCCTATGGCTGGCGGTCGTCTTGTGCCACCATGCCTGCTGGAGTAAAGCAGGTGCCGCTGAATCAACGGTGGGCCCTGACTAAATTCCACTTCTAGGTCCTAAGTAGATGAGATTGCACCTCCGCCGTTCTGCTGGATAACCGAATTGATCGATCGAATCACCATTGGAAGTATGAGACCAGGCGCTTTGGCGTTTCGCGTTGGTCTCCCCATCGCCGTCTTTCTTGCGGTGATTTTGGCCCCCAATCCAGACGGACTCACAGACCAAGGGCAGCGGGCATTGGCCGTGATGGCCATGGCGGTGGTGCTGTGGGCCACAGAAACCGTGCATATCGCCGTGACCGGCATGGTGAGCATCGTCGTATTGATGCTGATAAACGCCGTGGACGATGTCAGCGTGGCCCTCTACGGCTTCTCCCAGCCCGTCACCTATTTCCTGGTGGGTATCCTCACTCTGGGTATGGCGGTGCACCGGTCGGGCCTGGCCGAACGGATGGCGGCGCACCTTATCCGGTTTGCCGGCGGCAACCCAAAGCTGCTGTACGTACAGATGCTGGCCGCATTCGCCGGGCTGACATTCGCCCTTCCCTCCGCCAGCACCCGGGGCGCCATCATGGTCCATGTTTACGAACAGGTGATGGAGCATTGGGGTGTGGAGAAGACCGCGCCCTTGAACAAGGCAATCATGATGGCCATGGGGGGGTTGAACCGCCTAGGCTCCACCGCGTTGTTGGCCGGAGGTATAACCCCGGTGGTGGCATCGGCCCTGATTGCGGATTTCGGGGGTATCGATGCTTTTTCCTGGACCCGGTGGTTCATCCTGATGGCGGTGCCCTTCTATCTGGTTCTGATCTTTGGCGGGCTGGTCGTTTACCTGATGTTCCGTTCGGGTTTCACATTGCCGCCAGGGGCTGGCACGGTTGACTTGAAGACCGGTCCCATCCAGACCAGAGAAATCAAAGCCGGCCTGATCGCGTTGGGCACCGCCCTGCTCTGGTTCACCGACTTTGCCCATGGCCTGTCGCCTGCTGTGCCGGCGCTTATCGCCATGACGATCATTCTGCTGCCGGGCGTGGGCTTGCTGACCTGGCGCGAGTTCGAAACGAACATGGGCTGGACCAATTTCTTTGTCATCGCGTCGTCTCTGTCATTGGCCAACGCGCTAATCATCAGTGGGGCCGCCGCCTGGTTCGCTGATACTTTGGTGGGGAGCGTGGAGATGCTGCGTGGCCATCC
>VFHG01000224.1 GCA_009392075.1 SAR202 cluster bacterium | reverse complement strand
TCTCGCCCCGTTCTCCGATGAGATATTCGCACCAGTCTACCGACCACTGCGGCCGGACATGGAAGAGGACCGGAAGTATTGCATCGGGTTCGCCGTGCCGGTGGCCACTCCCGGCCTAAAATTCATCTGCCGCCCTAGCCATGATACGGGCGGTCCTCTTGCTGACTATCCCCTGTCCGGCCAATTCGACGAGATGGACGCCCTGGCCATCTTTGACGATGTTCTGATCCCCTGGGAACGGGTTTTCATCTACGACGACATCGAGCTGGCCAACATGACCGTTCAGAAAGTTACTCTTTGGCGGCAGTACATGCAGCAGGTGGCGGTCAAGAACATCGCCAAGCTGGAGTTTATCCTGGGCATCGTCCACGGCATCACCGAGTCCATCGGTATTGGCGTGTACGCCCATGTCCAAGAGAAGAATGCTGAGGTCATCGACACACTTGAGACGGTCCGGGCCTACATGCGGGCCGCCGAAGCCGACGCAGCTCCATACGAGGGCGAAGGCCTCTGGCCGGCCGCTGAGCCTTGGATCGCAATGCGGAACTGGTATCCGGACGCGTATTCGCGGGTGGCGGCGATCGTCGAGCAACTAGCCGCCGGCGGACTGATGCTGACTCCAACCGAAGAAGACATGTCTGGGCCGTTGGCCGGAGAGATCGGGAAATACTACCAGGGAGCTTCCATCGACGCCAGGAGAAAGGTGCGTTTGTTCCGGTTGGCTTGGGACCTCATCGGCACCCAGTTCGGTTCACGTCAGACGCTCTACGAACGTTTCTTCAACGGTGACGTGGTGCAACTTCGCCAACGCCGCTACGCAACCTACGATTATTCGCGGGCTGACGCGTCCCTGGAACTGTTCATGAGTGAGTTGGAGGGCGGTTAGACCTTCCCGGACAGAGTCGATTCGCTCTTCTAGTTTAGGGAAATCGGTCCATGCCAGTTGATGTCACCCTGATAGCGCCGTAAGCGCGCGAAGGGTTTCGTTGCTTTAGTGCAAGATGGTTAAGAATGGCAACGAGATTCCTCGACTACTGCCTCGGAATGACAGATGGGCTAGGTCGTGAATCGGACCTAATAGTGGCTGCGAGTACGCCGTTACCCTGTAAATAGATCCTTGACCTTGGTGAGGAAGGAACGAGTCCCGCCGCGTTCCAGGAACTTGGACCAGGACACCTCGGCGGAGTCGCTACGTTTCAGGTCTTGGATGCGCTGCTTCATGATCTCCAAAACCTTTTTTTCTTCACCTTCGTCCAGCCAGTAGCCGTGTTCGTTCTTGCAGTGGTCGATGGGCAGGTCGTGGGCACGGTAGTTGAACGTTTCCATGGGTTCGTTGCAATGAGGACAGGAAATGTCGCTCTCACGCCGGGCGTACTCGACCATCCCCTTCCGGCTGTCCTCGTCCATGGAGTGGTCTTCTAGTTGGTCCAACTCATGGAAATCGAGCCATAGCCCCTTGCACTGAGGGCAGTGGTCTACGTCAATATCCTTGAACTTTTTCTCGTCTAAAGCGACGTCGCAACGTGGACAGTTCAATCTGGTTCCTTACTCGATCCCCAAGGGATCGGTTCTGGGATTCGTTCCAATGGCGGTCTGGCCAGCTTAGCATAAACCCCTTTTAAGGGTTAGCCCGGCCGTATATTAGATACGCGGTGACTGGGATTTTGGATGGGGCGGCCTAGCTCCCGGTGAACTTGGGCTCCCGTTTCTCCAGAAATGCTTGGATGGCTTCCATCTGGTCGGAGGTGCCTTTAACCGGGTCGTTGGCCCGATGCTCGGTCTCGATGACTCGGTTTAGGTCCGGGTAGTGGCTGTTTAACAGTGCTTTCGTGGCTTTCACAGCCAAGGGCGGATTGGCGGCTATCTCCAGGGCCAGGGATTCGGCCTGGGCCAACAATTCATCGGCGGGAACCACCCGGTTGACCAGCCCTTTCTCTAAGGCCCAAGGGGCATCGTAGACCCGGCCGGTGTAGGCCATCTCGGCGGCGATGCCCGGCCCAACCAACGCGCCCAAAATCTCGGAAACA
The DNA here is from genome assembly GCA_009392075.1 of SAR202 cluster bacterium. Next base: position 3,203 of record VFHG01000224.1, on the reverse strand, counting down.
CCGGCGTCTGGTACCAGCGACCGCTTGACGAATACCGAGCTGAACCGGGCCGATTCCGAGGCTATCCTGATGTCGCATGACAGTGCGATTCCCAACCCCGCCCCGGCCGCAACGCCGTTCACCGCGGCGATGATGGGCTGAGGAATCTCCCGCAGGTGCGGCGCCAAGCGCATGGTGATGGACGGCCCTTCGTCGGGTGTGCCGGCGGCTCGGTCGCCGCCCGCGGCCATTCGTTTCGGCATATCGCCCACGTCGGCCCCGGAGCAGAACCCACGGCCGGCACCGGTGATTATGACGACCCTTGTTTCAGGGAACTCGCCGGCAAGTTGGTCCAAAGCTACGTGCAACTCCAGCCCCATCTCACGGTTGAGGGCGTTCAGCCGGTCGGGACGCTGCAGTGTTAGCACCGCCAGATAGTCGTGGCGCTCGAGCGTTATGTGCTGAAATTCAGTGCCTGAATCAGTCGTGGTGGTGGCCATGTGCTCTTCCTCTTGGGTCGGCTAGCCGGTCTCGGGCTATCTGGGTGCCGCGGAATAGGGCTGAAAGCTTCGCTCTGGCAGTCGCCTGGCTCAACAACACCAGGCCGCAGTCGGGCGCGGCTTGGAGCATTTCCGGGTCATGGTGTTCGGCCGCCGCCAAGAGTCTCTGGGCGATCGATTCAGCGTTCTCAATCTCTGGGTCGGCATTGTCGACGCATCCGAAAAGCACGGTCTTTGACGGACACAGTTCCAACAACGCGGGATCCAGCTGCGGCGCTTGAAACTCCAAGGCCAGTTGGTCGATCGTAGATTTCTCAAGTTCGGCCAGTATCTGGGGATAACTGGGCTTGATGGGGCGCTCTACGCCCGGGATGGTATAGCTGTAGCAAACGTGCACCGCCGTCTGAGCGCGTAGACCGTCCGCGCAACGGTTCAGGGCCTCGATACCCCAGTCTGCTACCTTCTCGGGGTAACGGCTGAACACCGGCTCGTCGAACTGGATCACCGCCGGACCCAGAGCGTCTAGGGCCTTGGCCTCTTTGTTGATGGCATCGGCTACCGCCATGGCTAACTTCCGCTCGTCGCCGTAATAATCGTCATAGGTAGAATCGACAACGGTCATGGGACCGGGCAGGGTGACTTTGACCGGCGAAGTCGTGTTGGTCAACAGGAACCGGAGGTCATCCACCACCATGGGCCCGAGCCATTCCACCGGACCGGTACAGCGCCCCACCTGGGCCAGGCGTCTGCCGTCACGAATCCACTTTTCAGCCCGGTTCTCGTAATCGAAGCCGCCGAGTTGCGAGGTGATGTGCGTGAGGTAAGACTTCCTTCGCTGTTCGCCGTCGCTGATGATTCGGACACCGGCTGTTTCTTGGTCGTAGACCGCCAGCCGCACTGCATCGTCCTGGGCGTCGCGCAAAGGGTCTCCGGTCAGCGCCCAGTCGGAGCCAGTGTAGTGATGGTCGAAGCCCTTGCTGTCCATCGGCTTCTGATGGTAGAGCCAAGGCGGTTTGGGCATGCTGCCGACCACGGTGGTGATGAAAGGTTCAGGCATCTACTTCATGACCCGGCGGAAGAAATCCAGGGCGTTGCCGCCGACAATCTTTTTGACGTCTTCGTCAGAGTGTCCCCGCCGGATCAGGCCACGGATGATGTTCTTGCCGTCGGCCGGCGATTCCAGACCGTTTAGATATGGGGCCGGCATCTCCTCCAGGGAGCGGCCTAGCATGTAGTGCTGGAACATCATGTGGTCCCCGATGACCGTGTCGGTGCCGATGCCGACGTGGTCGACGCCGATCAAGTTGACCATGTAGTCGTAGTGGTCCAGGACGCATTCGATGTCCTGTTCCGGGTCGTCGCTGAGGGCGTTAGGCACAGCGGTGATGCAGACCAGGCCGCCCTTGGCGGCGCAGGCCTTCAACTCCTCGTCCTTTCTGGTGCGTACCGTGGGCCGGAGGGTGTAGGCAGCGTTGTGGCTGAAGACCACTGGCGCCTTGGAGAATTCGATGGCGTCCATCACCGTGGGCGTGGAGGCATGGGAGAGGTCGATGGCCATGCCGATATCGTTCATGCGGTGGATAACCTGGATGCCAAACTCACTGAGTCCGCCGGGATTGCGCTCGTACATGCCGTCGCCGATGTAGTTCTTGCGGTTGTAGGTGATGCCCGCCAGCCTAACGCCCATGGAGTGGAGTTGGTCCACGCGCTCCAGGCGGTTACCGATGGGCAAATGCTCCAGGGTGGGCATGAATCCCACAATCCCGGCTTGTTTGGCCGCCATGATCTCGTTGGCGTTGCCCACCCGAACGACATTCTCTTGGGCCGACACATCCGCCAGCATCATGCCTACCTCGTTGGCTACGTCCTCGTACTCCACGAACGACATCTCGGTGGCGTTCTGCAGGGCCCCAAAGACGTTAGAGGTAGTCACCGTGGACCAGCCGCCGTGGGTCACTGCCTCGAAACCCCAGTGATAGCGGTTTGTGCGCAGGAAATCGACGAAGCGGTCCATGGCTTCGGGCAGCACGAACGGGTGTTGGTGCACATCGATCATCACCGACTCTTCGGCCAGACTCTGGAACCGGGATTCCTCCTCGGAGTTCAATGGGACGGTTGAGGACGGCACCCGTCCGATCTCTTTGGACATCAGGAAGTCGCTGATACTGGTCATTTGTTCCTCACGAGGCATCTAGCCAATATACGGGTCACCCGAAAGAGATTTGGAGTGTAAATTAGGCAGAGTTTGGAGTCAACGGCTGGCCCGTTAGTTGAGGGATATAGCAGCCCCGATGCCCTTGGTCTGCTCGTTCACCAGGAATGATGCGTTGTCATGGCCGCGGGAGGTCTCTAGATTGGCGTCGAAACGTTGGCCGCCCATGGTACCAATTAGTTCGTAGCGTTGTTCGGTGTAGAGCCGTCCTTCGTACTCGGGCCCCTTGACGTTCCGTTCGGTTTCACCTGCCAAAAACATCTCCACGGCTTGCACCATCAAATCCTGGAATTCGTCTATGCCGAGGTACGACGAAGCCTTCAAGAAAACGTAACCCCACCGTATTCCGTTGTGCTCCAACATCTAAACCAAAATTTCCAAGGGGAACTCCTAGTTTGCCCTATTCTGAGGGCTTACGGGCGCCCATGCCAAATTGCAGCACCACGGTTGAGAGCAGTAGCGCTCCAAAGGAGAAGAATCCTACCGTAGAAAAGCCACCTAAGGCAAGAAAC
>VFHG01000223.1 GCA_009392075.1 SAR202 cluster bacterium | reverse complement strand
GTACCCACCGGCGTTCCGATAGCAAAAGGGAGGCAGCCGGTAAGGAATGAACTCTGACCCGTGGTGGTCTATCCCTGGACTGTGGCAAAGTGGGGCATGACCTCGCTGGCGAAGAGCTCCAAACTTCCACTGGAGATTGGATCTGGGAATAGTTAGAAGAAATAACGAATCCCACTGTTTACATATCTGGATAGTTGCTCGACGCACTGCCCAGGCGTCCCGGCGATGGGCCGACAGCCGCGCGACCCGTGGCCGCGATTGACATGGTGGCCAACCTGTCATGCCCATTACTGGCCTTGAAGGCGTACTGGCACCAAAGGTGTCCATCGGCCCCGCGGTTAGCAGGCTGTTAGCAAGGCTCATCAATACAGGTCCAAGGAAGACACCCTGGAGGATCGCTGTGCCTAGAAATAGTCCGCTTCTCCAGACAGCTACGGCCTCCGCAGGGCAGTTACGGAATCTGCTGAATTGGATTTTGAAGTGTGTGGCATGGCCGTTCCATACGGTAGGTTGAGTGTGTTTGTGATGGTTGGTGTTAATCTGCGCGATTCGGTTCGTTAGCAAATCTGTTAGAAAGAGCAGATTCCTATAGGTTGGGTATCCAGGTTCCCTAAATTGAATCGAGGGTGCGGTAGCCACACAGGCTGGGAGATTGGTCAGAGACCAACCGCCCAGCAACTAACTTTCCAGGAATCTCGGTGGATCCAAATCAGTTCGATTGCTTGGATGAAAAGAGTGGTTTAAGGTGTCTAGCCTCGACTATTACTAAAGCCTATGAAATAAGGTGGATTCTGATATCAAGGTGTAGCGCAGGGGTTGCGCGCATCGTTCGGGTCACCGAATGCAACTCTGCGGTATTAAATTACGATTTTCTTTGGCCGAGTTATAGATCTTTTTGCCACATTCGATTTCAACTACCGTTTTACCGTCATTGGAGATCCCGTCGAGGCTCGCCCGCAGCCATGGGGTATTGATATTTTCTTCCTTTAGGTCGACTAACGAATAACTGATCAGATCAACTCAGCCGCTACCATGCGTCCCGCAAAACGGACATGATCGGTCCAGCGTCGCTGATGGGCTTGGGATTGGTGGCGAGGCTCCGGTCATGTAAGGTTGCAGCGGCGATCAGCTCAAGACCTTCCTCTGGGACTCCTACATCTCTTAACCGTTCCGGCAATTCAAGAGTGCGACAAAGCTGGTCGACTCCATCGGCTGCGGCCATTCCCGCGTCCAGGTCAGTCATTCCAGATGTGTCTATGCCCATGGCCTGGGCAATGAGGGCTTGCCGGTCGGCGGAATCGTCCAGATTGAAACGCATGGTGTGGGGAAGGAGTATGGCATTTGCTTCGCCGTGAGGGACGTCATACAGACCACCCACATGGTGTGCAGTGGCGGTGTTCAATCCCAAGCCTGGCCGAGCAATCATAACCATGCACGCTGCCGACTTGGCTTGCAAGAGATAGTCGATCTCTCGGCTGGAGCAGCGAGGGAGATAGTCGACCAGCATTTTGATCGTATGTAGCGCCAAGGCATCACCAACCGGATGGTGGTCAGTGGAATACACACTCTCTACCGCGATACGCAGCTGACCGATCCCGGTGGACAGCAATATGTTCATCGGCGTGGTCGCGAGGGCCTCGCCATCGATAATCACAATTTTCGGAGTCGTGCCGTCGCCAGCCAGCGATAGTTTACGGCCAAGGGATTTGCTGGTGAAGCCTCCGCCCCCGCTTCCTATCTCAGCTCCGCCAAATGTTGTTGGCACCGCGATAATTGGAATCTTTTTGTTAGGGGTCTCCGGGATAAATATCCGGTCGGGCGGCTCGAAACGAATCACATAGTCGAGTATGTCTCCGCCCTCCGCCAGAAGTACGGCAATTCCTTTGCAGGTGTCACTAGTGCTGCCACCTCCAACGGCTATGAGGGCATCCGGTTGAAGTTCTCGGGCTGTGGCGACTGCTTCTTCCAGCATCTCAACAGGAGCGTGGGGAGCAACGCCTGAATACAGCCCGATGCAGCGGTCGCCCAACGCCTTTTGCACACGCTGGACTACGTTGGAATGTTCAAGAATCGTTGGACCGCAAACGACTAGCGCTCGCTTTGCACCCAATCTTTCCAGAGAGTTGGCAATGCCGGAAATAGCGTTGGGCGAACAGATGATATGGCGGTCGGCAGTGCTGACTTGATAGTCCAAAGGTTTTTCTAAAGTCATTAATTTCCCTCTTGTGAGAGCCTTTTCGGATCGGTCATTTGTCTGGCCAAAGCCAAGTACGAACTGATGAATCTCTACGTTGATCAACCGGCCTAACCGCTTGGTTGTCGTCCAATTAAGTCCATTATTTCGGAAATATCAGCCACATTTTCTAGGTCTTCGATCAGACTCACTAAACGATCGGCGTCCTGGTCGGTCAGCACACGGCCTACGCAGTCGATGACTTTGTCCATGCGTTCCTCTCGGCTCATAGGGTTCTGGGCAGACCCTCGGAAGCCTCGACATTCTGCTTCTGCGGAGCGTCCGTCTTTCAGTAGCGCAGTTACTTTTACGACGGCTGAGTCCTGGTTACTGGGTTTCACTTGAATCTTTCCTAATGTCTCTTCCATATCAGGCGAAAATCGACGGTCGTCGGTGAAGGTTTCGATGCCGACTTTCCCATCCAATAGCGCGGCTGCTGCGCAATATTCGATACTGAACTTTCCGTCAAGCCCGCTCGCAGGCAGCGATCCAGAATGCCCTCGGCCGCCCGTGTGGACGGTTAAATTTTCAACGTCATCGGCTCGAAGGCTATGCGACTCCAGGAGGTTTAGTACGGCTTCGATAGGATTTTGCATGTGAACCTGGGCAGGGAACCGCTTGATGTCGAATCCGGGATCGACTAATCGGTAGGATACGCCTAACCCATTTGTTAGGATCTCCCAATCCATGTTGCCATCGAAGAGAGCATCCGAATAACCGTTGGGAGCCTCTAAGATCGAGTCGCTGCTCGTATAACCTGCGGCGGCAAGGATGGCAGCCTCTGCTCCCATTCGGGCGGCGTTTCCGGTGTGGGTGGATTTAACCATGGTGCCGGTATTGGCAGTCAGCCCTCCCGTACGTGACGCAGCGATGCCCATAGCCATCTGGATATGCCACGCATCTAGTCCAAGGACTTTCGCACCAGCGACGGCTCCACCTAAGGGTCCTACCAAGCCCGGGGGATGATAGGCCGGATTCGAGAAGGCGGCGGACGCGGCCCTCAGCCGCCCTTGAATCTCCCATCCCATGACGTATGCTTCTATGATTGCCTTGCCGTTAGTAGGTCTTTCCTCTCCAAGAGCCAGCGCCGCGGGTAGGCAAGAAGACGTACCGTGAGTCGGCGGGTAACCTTGAATCTCGAAATCCAGGCAATGGCCAAAGACTCCATTGGCGAAAGCGGCGGACGGAGCGTTGGTTTTAAATCCCCATCCGACTACCGACGATCGCGTAGATCCACCCATATCTTGGACGTAGCGACCGACTATACTCGCTAGCTCCTGAGTAGAGCCCGCCAACATGTTTGCAACTCCATCTAGAATAGCGATCTTGGCAGCCTCTACGACAGAATCATCGAAATCATCGTAGCGGGAGCTGGCGACAAACTGGGAAAGGGTTTTGGTTGCGTTCATACATAGCCTCTGTGGGTCTGCTCGATTAGGCGTATTGGATACTCGGCCACGCACGTTGGTCGGTAACTGAAGGTAAACTTATTTTGTGTCAACTGCGATTTCTCGCCCTCGGTCCGAAGACTCCCTTATATCGTCGATGAAGCGATGTAGCTCTACGGCTTCGTTGAAATCGGGCTGGCAGTCGTTACCCGACGAGATAGATTGGCCAAACTGGTAGTACATTTGCCCCACGTTGTATGGCTCTCCTTCGGGCATCCCTTCAAGCACGAACCTATATTTCCCCGGTACCTCTAGGTCCTCCAGCGTGTTTCCCCCTTTTGCACCCTGAATACGGACAGCGCTCGTGTTCGCAGATCCCTCTGAAGATACGATCAAGGTCCCGCCTCGTCCGTATATCTCCATGCGATAGCCGCTGCCAACCCATGGATTGCTCGCTACGTGTACTGAGCCAACCCCGCCGTTTACGAGTTTTCCGCTGACCAAGATGTTATCTGGGGAGGTGACTTCAACTGTTTGCTCAGTGTCGACCTCAAACCATTCCTTAGATTGGTTACTCACCACTGCAGAAATATGACTGAAGTTGCCGACCACGAAACGTAACGCGTCGATCGTATGCCCACAAGCGATGGTCAAAGTGTTAGCGCCGAGGTCAACATCTCGTTGCCAGGTCCGGTCCGAGGTTCTCTCGAGGCCACCGCCATTGATGCGGCTTACGTGACAGGACATCACATCTCCAACATAACCGGACGATACCAAGTCCTTCACGAATAATATGCCCGGATTCGCACGGGCTTGAAGTCCAACCATGTTTCGGACTCCCTTGGCCTGAGCCAAATCAGCCATCTCCTTCGCTTCGGCGGTAGTTCGCCCTAGAGGCCACTCCGTGTAGACGTGCTTCCCTGCGTTAAGAGCTGCCATAGTTGGCTCATAGTGCGCTGGGACCCTCAGGCTAACGGCTACTGCGTCTATGTCAGGATGATCTATCAACTCATGGTAGTCATCGAACGCCAGTCTCGCCCCGAATTTTTGCCTGGCCTCATCGGCACTCTCTTGGCGGGTGGTGCAAACAGCGGTCAACTCGAACTCGGGGCTTGCCACCACCGCTGGCAAATGTGCTCTTGGCGCCCATCCCCGGTGGATATTGGCTCCTATGATACCCAAACGTATTTTGTCGGCCATCTGTGCCCCCTGAAATCGGCGAATTTCTCCCCATCCTACCATTGATATAGTCGGGAAGTTCACCGCCTGCCGTAGCGCTCGGATGGTCACACAGATCAGCCTGTATAGCCCTTTAACCCGTCCATGAATTCTAGAGATGTACGCCGAATCACGGATGTGATCGCAGGAGTAGGCGCTCATCGATCGTTCGGCCCTTTTTCAATGCGTTAATATAGCTTGGCTATATCAACGGAGAAGTACTCCAACCGTAGATATCATTGAAAGTCTAGGACGAATCTCCTGTAAGGATCGATGTTTCGCCATGGTTGATCAGCTAACCAGCCGGCTAGATGCGCTTCACCGGCGTATGAGAGAAGCCCGGATAGACGCCTATCTGGTCCCATCGTCCGACGCTCATCTGAACGAATATGTCCCTGAATATGGCCGCAGGCGCATGGCAATAACCGGATTCAAGGGGTCGGCCGGGGACGCGATCATCTGCCCCGACGGCAACCATCTGTTCGTGGATTCCCGTTACTACCTCCAGGCTGACGAAGAAGTTGATCTGAGCAAGTTCCGTGTACACAAACTCGGCTTGAGTGGCGAGCACACGCCGAGCCAATGGCTGACGGAGATGGAGAAAGAGCGAGTTAGTATCCGTGTCGGGTTCGACCCGTTTTTATTGTCAATGCAAGCCCATTCTGCTTATTTGGCGGCCTTGCATTCGACGGAGTCTGAGATGGTGCCGATCGATACCAATCTGGTTGACGCTGTCTGGGAAGATCAACCGCTTCCACCGTCCAATTCCATTTATGCCTTGCATGAGGCTGTTACTGGAATCGGAGTGGCTGAAAAGCTCTCGAATGTTCGGAAGGAGATGGATGAAGCTGGAGCCGGCCTGTTGGTGTTGACCAAATTAGACGAGATCGCATGGGTTACCAACTTAAGAGGTAGTGACATTGCGTTCAACCCGGTGTTCGAGGCATACCTGATCATCGACCTGGAAAGAGCGACGTGTTTCACCCGCACCGTTCCGCCCCCTGCGTTGCGGCAAGCTCTGTATTCTTTGGTCGACTTCCAACCCTACGAGGCCTACGTCGAATCGATGGGACTTGCCAGCGCCCGGGCGTTGGAAACCGTGTGGCTGGATCCCGGCGGGACGACAGTGGCCACCCGTCTGGTCCTGAAAAGCGACCAGAAAGTACTCGAAAAGGCGAATCCCGTGGTGATGCTCAAGGCAATCAAGAACGAAGCTGAGATTGCCGCTAGCCGGGAGGCTCACCGTCACGCTGCTGCCGCCAAGATCCGCAGTTTCAAGATCTTGGAAGACAAAATAGCTTCCGGTCAAGCGGTAAGTGAGCTTGACTTCAGCCTTTTGCTGCACGAAGAATACGCTAGCGAAGATGGGTTCTACGATCTCAGTTTCACTACCATCGCCGCTGCAGGTGCCAATGGAGCGATAGTCCACTATGGCGATGCAGATCCTGACGTTCTACTAACAGACGGTGAGTTGTTCCTTGTCGACTCAGGCGTTCAGATGCTCGGCGGCACTACCGACGATACTCGAACCGTTATCGTTGGCACCTCCTCAGACCGTCAGAAACAGATGTACACCAAAGTCCTGCGTGGTCACATAAACCTAGCCATGCAGAGATTTCCCGAAGGCACCGGCGGCATCGCTTTGGACGCTTTGGCTAGAACCCACCTTTGGAACTCTGGACTGGATTATGGGCACGGCACCGGCCACGGCGTCGGCGCATTCTTAAACGTCCATGAAGGTCCCCAGAGAATTGCTCCCAGGGGTGTGGACGAACCCATGAGAATCGGAATGATCGTCTCCAACGAACCTGGATATTACGAAGCAGGTTGGGGAGGGGTGCGCCTAGAAAATCTATACTTGGTAGCTGCTGATGATACATTGCCGGACCATCCAGACGGCAAGCGTTGGCTGCGCTTGGATCCTTTGACATTGATACCCTTTGACACGTCCCTAATCGACTGGGGTCAGATGTCGGAATCAGAGAAAGCATGGCTTGGCGGATATCACCAGGAGGTGTGGGACAAGATCAGCCAGATGCTGGGAGATGATGACCGCCGGTGGCTTTTGGAGAAGTGCCAACTTCCAGGTATTTTAATCTCAGAATAGGGCATGCACTTTTTCGGACCGGAGTCTGTCACATCGACAGTCTTCTTCCCCGGAATCGGTTTGGCAGGCGTTGAAATGGTCGTGCTTGTTAGTTCCGACCATGACGGACACATCCGCGCAGGAGCCGACGGCGATAGCGGACACCGGGTAGTCGGGTAAAGCGATTCCATCTATAACTAGGGAGAAGACGGTCGTGATGGGGAATGTGAGGAAGGAGGCGTCCCCTTCGGTGATCTTGTGAAGCGCCGCGCTCGAAGCTTCCAGCAGTCTGCTAGTGGGGACAGCGGCGAGCTGTTCGAGGTTCCCTCGCTGGACGCCGATGTCCTCGAATAGACAATGCATCGATCCTCCGCTAACATTCCGCCATGGTCAGGCTATAGTCCCATCTGGCGGTACCATTTCGTGTACCCCGTTATCAAGTGGCCAACACTCTACGCTCCGAAGACGACGTATTGAAGAGCGGATACGAGGTAATCCAGTCAGACACCTACACCAATTGACCGGTTTGTAAGAGACCAGCGTGACTGGTCGCGGTAACTATGACGAGTTTCCTATTCTGGGCTGACATAAGAAACCAAGCCGATTTGCGAAGGAAGCAGCCATGAGCAACGACCCAATCAACCTCTACGACTATGAGGAGAGAGCGAAGCTTACCCTACCCCACAATGACTGGGACACCATCGACGCCGGTGCCATGGACATGTTCACTACCCGGCGCAATCGGACGGCCTTCGAAGCACTGACCCTGCGCCCCCGCTTTTTGCGGACCGTCGAGGAAAGGAATCTTTCGACCACGGTCTTGGGCGAGAAGATAAGCATGCCGGTTGTGCTAGCACCGGCGGGGAGCCACATGCGGGCGCATCCAGAAGGTGAAGTGGCCACCGCTCGGGGGGCAGGGATGTCCGACACTTTGATGATGTTAAGCACCTCGTCTAACTGCAGCATGGAAGAGGTTTCCCAAGCAGCATCCGGCCCTTTGTGGTTCCAGCTCTACCACCGAGGCTACGAACTGACGGAGATGCTGGTGCACCGGGCCGAGGAAGCCGGATTCAAGGCGATTGTTTTGACTGTAGATACGCCGGTCCCTAGCCCCAAAGAAAGGGATCTGCGCAACAACACGACCAGGACGAACGAGCTAGGGAATTTCCGGGGGATGGACCGGCCCCGGAACGAAATCAGCGGCACCGATGAGACCCCAGGGTGGGACGTTTCCCGTACTGAGCCTCTCACCTGGTCGGAGTTGGACTGGCTAAGGGGTCTGACCCAACTGCCCTTGGTTCTAAAGGGGATCCGGACTGCCGAGGACGCCCATGTGGCAGTTGAATCTGGTGTCGACGGCATCCAGGTCTCTACCCACGGCGGCCGGCAATTGGACATGACCATGGGAGCGATCGAGATGCTACCGGAGATCGCAGATGCAGTGAAGGGCCAGGCCGAAATCTACCTCGATTCGGGTGTACGCCGAGGTAGTGATGTTATCAAGGCGTTAGCCCTTGGCGCCCGGGCAGTAGCCATCGGGCGGCCTCTTTTCTGGGGTTTGGCCGTGGACGGTGCCAACGGAGTGCACGGAGTACTGGAACTGATGCGGGAGGAAGTAGACCGTGCGATGGCTTATTGCGGCCAAACCTCGGTACAAGACCTGGAGCCGAACTTGGTCGGCATACCAGATGGTTGGGGTTCCGGTTCTCGCATGGCACCATAAGTGAAGGTAGGAGCCGCTCTCTGCACCC
>VFHG01000222.1 GCA_009392075.1 SAR202 cluster bacterium | reverse complement strand
CACCAGCACGAAAACTGTCGCTGGACATCTGCCCTTTGATCTTGTGAGCGGGTGTGTTCTCAACGTCCGGGTTGTCGTCCCAGGTGACGGTGTGGCGGATGCCGCGGAACCGGTTGGGACTGGCGGATTGCAGGGCCTCCAGTACCGGCTTTACCCCGTCTCCTAGATTTAGGTCGGCGTGGCCAACGATTGCAGCGGCAGCCCGGCCCGGCCCGTAAAGCCCAGTTGCGCTGGCGGCGGCCAGACCTTGGACGAATTCCACCTCGCCCACCGGCTTCATCTCGTCCGGCCCGTCGATGCGGTACATGGACCGGGCCTCTACAAACACGGTGGAACGCACGTTATGGCCGCTGTTCATGTCGTCGGCCAACTCGTGGAGCAGATATCGTTGGAACGGGATCCGGGCGGTGCGGTAGTCCCAGAAATGGTGGTGGGGGTCGCAGATAGGTAGATCGGGATCCAGTGTTTCCTCGGGGGTTAATGCTAGCCAGTCATTGCCTCCATAGGGCATGATGGCGCCTCCAAAATATCGATTTTTGACGCCCAGATAATAACACGACTGTATCTGACCGCTGGTAGCTTGGCTATTTTCATGGATTGACCCGGTTGAAGACTTCGATAGGGCGGGTATAATTGCCGAGGCATTCTTATAGGTATCCTGCCTAAGGTTGAGTGATTCGGGGGACACGATGGCTGACAAGGGGCGTTCGATACACGTTGATGGTGTGCAGCACGGAGCGCCGATACCCATGGGCGCGCGGGTTGGCAATATGATCTTCTCCAGCGGCATCATAGGCGCCGACCCATCGACAGGCAAAGTCCCTGAGGACCTGGATAGCCAGTGTGTTTTCGCCTTCGCCAACATGAAGACTATGCTGGAGAACGCCGGAGCGACCACCAAGAACGTCGGCACCATCAAGGTCTATATGAAGGACCGTTCCCAGCGCGATGCAGTCAACCGTCCCTGGCTGGAGATGTTCCCGGACGAAAACGACCGTCCTGCTCGTCACGCCATCGAATACGATGCCTTCCCACCGGGCGTTTTGGTGCAGTTGGAGATTGTTGCGGTGGTCGACTGACCGCCTGCACCCCGGGATAACTTTTTAACGTCGATTCAGGAGTAATAGTTGCAACCGGAAAGCAGATTCGTCGAGTCAAGCGGGGTCAACCACCATTATTTGGAATGGGGCAATCCCGGCAACCCAAGCGTAGTGATGTTTCATGCCGTTGGCATGTGTTCCCAGATCTGGAATAACGCGGCCAGGGACCTTGCCAAAAGCTACCATGTGTATTCATTCGATCTCAGAGGTCACGGCAATACCGAGCACCCCGAAGGCGGCTTCACCTTTCAACAGATCGGTGCTGACGTGGCCTCAGTCCTCGAGACCATGGGCCTTGAAGGGTCGATAGGTATCGGGCATTCCGCCGGTGGAATGTCGATGCTGATTGCCGACTCAATGGTCCCCGGAATCATCAGCAAGGGAGTACTGGTGGACACCAGAGTTGGTGACAGCCCGATGGCGCTGTTGACTCCAGAAGAACAGAAAATCCGGATGCAGCGGACCCTGCAGAAACGGACCATATGGGAGAGCCGGGAAGTGATGTACGAAGCCTACCGGGGCCGCAGGGTGTTCAAGCCCTGGACCGATGAGGTCTTCGGCGACTACATCGAAGGCAACACCCGTCCGTTGGACGACGGCACGGTCGAACTGAAGTGCAAGCCCGCGGTCGAAGAGGAATACTATGAGAGCCGAAGGGACCTAGATACTTCTCAAGTGCTGAAAGGCCTGGGTGGGGAGTACGTTCTGTTGGTTGGCGCTTACAAGGGCGCCCAGACGCCACAGGACGCCGCGGTGAACCACCTGCAACGCGAAGCCAAAGGGTTTCAGCTCAAGGAACTGGGCGCCGGCTCCCACTTCGTGCCCATGGAGCATCCGGACCTGGTGCTGAAAGAGATCAGGAATTTCATCGATTAGTCACAGTCCCAGCAGACTAACTGTTTAAGAGGTACCCACATTGGCCGATCAAGAAGGCGGATTTAGCCCCCAAACAATCATCGATCATCTGAAAGCCAACAAAGTGACCCATGTGGTCTGGCTGCCGGACAGTGAGACCAACTTCCTGTACGTGTTGCTGCAAGAGGAACCCTCCCTGGACCTGATCGCGGTCAGCCGGGAGGGCCAGGCTTTCTCCACTGCGTCCGGCCTGTCGGTTGGCGGAGCCAAACCGGTCATCTTGATCCAGAACACCGGCCTGATGGAGTCGGGTGACTCACTGCGTGGCTGGGTCAAGGGGATGGACATTCCGGTGGTTTTGATGGTTGGCTACCGGGGCTGGACACGCCACGGCGTGGACACCGACACTGCAGCCACCTACACCGAGCATTTCCTACACGCCTTTGGCATCAAGTATTACTTGGTGGAGAGCGACGCCGATGCCAACCGGATCGCCGTGGCCTTCGAACAGGCCGAAAAAACCCAGCAGCCGGTGGCGGTCTTGATCGGCGATGAATACCACGGTTTCGTCCAGAGAAACCCAAATCAATATTAGAGACCTAGTAGAGGACTGATGTTCCAGACAGCAGATATGTTCAAAGCCTTCGCACCTTACCGGGGCAACGCCGTGGTGATTCCAGGCCGGGGCGGCCGCCATTGGATCAACCTCAGCGACCAGCCCGACCGGGACGTGCCCCTGGGCGACCCAGCCATGGGAGGCCACGCTTCGTTCGCCTTGGGTCTTGCCCTGGCCAGGCCCGACGAGAAGATCATCCTGTTCGACTCCGAAGGCGACATCCTGATGAACATGGGCGCGCTGCCGACAATCGCCGAAAAAGACCCCAAGAATTTCTATCACTTTGTCTTGGATAACGGAGTTTACGCCACCACCGGCGGTCAGCCGGTGCCCAACGCCCAAAATATCAAATACGATGTCATCGCCCAGGGCTCAGGCTACCCATCGACCTATTCTTTTGACAACCTGGAAGACTTCACTAACAACATCGAAGAGATACTCAGCAAACCCGGCCCGGTCTTCGTAACCATGAAGGTTACGCCGGAGGTGGAAAACACCCCTATCAGCCAACGGGTCCGTTGGCAGAAGAAGACTAGACACGAGACCATCGCCGGCTTGCAGAAGGACCTGGGACCCCGGAAAGCCTAGATTGGCGACGCCGGATGAAGACATCTCCCAACCTCTGACCGGAATCCAGGTATTAGACCTATCTGGAGACATGGGTGTCTACTGCGGCAAGCTGTTGGCTGACGTGGGCGCCGACGTCATCAAAGTGGAACCGCCAGGCGGGGACGCCATGCGCCGCACCGGGCCGTTCGTCGCAGGAGTTGATGCTCCCGAGAACAGCCTCAACTGGCGGCACTACAACACCAACAAACGCAGCATCACCCTCGACCTCGGGTCCGATTCCGGCCGCCAACTACTACAGAGATTGGCCGGAAATGCCGATGTTCTTTTAGAGTCGTTTCAGCCGGGGCACCTAGACTCCCAGGGACTGGGATATGAGGGCCTGAGTGACGGAAATCCGGGGCTGGTCTACGCCTCACTAACGCCATTTGGGAAGACCGGCCCTTACCGCGACTACAAAGGCAGCGACCTGGTGGGCTTCGCCATGGGCGGCTACATGTATGCCACCGGATGGGCCGACACCCCGCCCAACAAGCTCTGGGGACTGCAGGCTTTCCACACCACATCCAACCGTGCGTTCATCGGCATCCTCATCGCCCTCTACCACCGACTGGCCACCGGCCAAGGCCAGCATGTGGATGTGTCCATGCAGGAAGCCGTAACCACCACCACCGAGCACGTGAACACCACCTATAACTACACCGGGGAAAATGCCATACGCTGCGGGTTTCGCCACGGCGGCCAGTTCGTGGCGACCTGGCAGTGCCGCGACGGCTTCGTGAGCATCACCACCAACACCCAGAAGGCCTGGGACGACCTGCGGGCCTGGATGGACAAGGACGGCATGGCCGGTGACCTGATGGACGAAAAATATGGTGACCGGTTCATCCTCCGCGGCGAGCACGGCGAACACATCGAAGAACTGGTTGAGGCCTGGACATTGACCCACACCCGCCAGGAGATCACCGAATGGGGACAGGCCAACCATCATCCATGGGGCCCGGTGACCACCGCTGGCGAACTGCTGGACATAGAACAGCTTTGGGCTAGAGGTTTCTACCAAGAGGTGACTGACCGAGAAAGCGGTATCAAGATGGTGTATCCCGGCGCTCCGTACAAGCTTTCTGAATCTGGCTGGCAGTTGACCACCACAGCGCCGCAGGCCGGCCAACACAACCGGCAGGTCTATTGCCAAGAACTGAGGCTGTCAGACGAGGAATTTGAAGCCTTGATAGCCTCGGGGGCTATCTAGCATGGCTGACTCTGGAGCGCTCGCTCTCAAGGGTATCCGGGTGTTGGACTTTACCTGGATACATGCCGGCCCCTCGGCAACGCGTATACTCTCGGATCAAGGCGCCCAGGTGATTAAGGTTGAGTCCAACCAGGCCCTCGCCGTGGTCGGCGGGCCGGCGTCCAACACCGCCCGTGGTCTTGGCCAGCGGCATAACTGGAACGCCGGAAAATCGTCCATCTCTTTGAACATGAAGACCGAAGCCGGGAAAGAACTGGCCCGGCGGCTGGTGTCCGTGTCCGACGTTGTCGCCGAGAATTTCAGTGGCCGAGTGATGCCCAGTTGGGGCTTGAATTACGAGAGCATTCGCCGGATCCGGCCCGACATCATCATGCTCAGCATGTCCGGTTTCGGCCGCACCGGGCCTTGGAAAGACCGGGTCAGCTACGGCCAGACCCTCCAAGCTTGGTCCGGGTTCACCGACTTGACCGGGTTTCCCGATACCAGACCCAGCGGCCCGGCCAGCGCCTATAGCGACGCGGTGGGCGGGATGGCCGGAGCACAGGCCGTACTGTTGGCGCTGATTCAAAGAGCGCACACCGGCCGAGGGCAGTGGATCGACGTCTCCCAGATGGAGTCAATGTCCACCCTACTGGGGCCGTTGGCGTTGGAGCTGAGCGTCAACAAGAACGATGTCCAGCGCACCGGCAACCGGCAGCCGCACGGAGGCGGCGCGCCTCATGGAGCCTACCGTTGCCAAGGAAACGACCGCTGGT
>VFHG01000221.1 GCA_009392075.1 SAR202 cluster bacterium | reverse complement strand
CGTGGTTTTGACCAAGACGAGACGCGGGCACGCATAGAAGACCTAGTCTCCCGGCCCTTGCCCCATGGTGAATAAGACCTAACCTACGGCTAGTGAGACTCAAATATCTCTTGGAACTCGGCGATCTTGGCCAATAACGCGTCTTTCTCTTTGGATGTGGGGTTCCGTGGGTCCTTAGCCTTGGGGAACCGGCCCAGTTTCAGCATCGAGGCCATCAGCAACAACCGGGCCTTGTTGGCGTCGAGGTTGCTGCCCGCAATGCTCAGGTCGTGCATGAATCCGGGCACCCTTCCACCTGGGTCGGAGCGCCCCACCCGCACCACCGGCAGCCCGCTGTAAACGGCGATGGCCAGCGCGGCCATCTGTGAAGTCGAACCCAGACCGTACGGCGACGTTCCCTCGAGCACCAGGCCGTGGAGCCGCGGCGAGTTTTCGTCGGGATTTTTCTGGTCGGATAAAGCCTTGGCGATCCGCGCCAGAATGTCCACTTCCTGGTCCGGGTTGGCGCTGTCGTCTTCGCCCATATACGAGGCCTGTTTGACGATGTTTACTCTGGGAATAGCCGTGGTTAGAAGGCCGCCGCCCGAGTCTTTGATCTTGACGCTGACAGGGCTGGAGTCTCCGATGGTATCGGTGAACAGCACATCGGCCGGCAGACGTGTCAGGTTCACGTCCGACGTTGCTGTGTGCTTGTAGTTGGGTCGGTACCAGATTGTCACGGGAGGCCCAACCGTGCCTAGGATTCCGCCGTGGCCGCCGGTGGCCTTGTAGTTTCCGGGCCGGTCGTCCGCCTTCTTCAACTCCCGGGCGGCGTAGATCCTTTCGTCTTGAACGCCCACAACTCCCATCCCAGCGGTCTGGCCGGATAGGATCACCTCCACCGCGTCGACGATATTCCGGTCTCCGTCGTTGGCCAACTGGCCGTGGGTGCGCTGTGAGGCACAGGTTGTGATGGGGAGTTGGGTGTCCATCAGCAGGCTGAGCCAATATGTTGTCTCTTCAACTGTCGGGCTGCCCTCCAGCCAGATCGCCCCGGCTAGATCAACCTGGGCCAATGTCCGCTGGACCATGTTAGTAGCCCGCGCTAGGTCCGAGTAGCGGGCTCGACGGCTGATGGGGAACGGTTGGTAGGGGAAATAGTCCTTGCCGGCCTTCTCACCTTTCCTGGTGTATCCGGCTGGTGGAAGGACTCGGATGAACTCGAAATCGGCCATGCGGCTGAGCAGGTTGCCCTCCCCATGCTCGTCGCGTCCTGCGATTGTCCGGTCGATGTCCGCGAAAATCCGCGAGGCATCGGGAAAGAACGTCTGCCGCCCACCGTACCCGATGGCCGGGTTGGTCATGTCTCCGGCTTCGAACGGGGCACCACGCTCCGACCCATCCTTGCGGCGGGCCATATAAGGGAGTAGATAGGCTCCGTCCTCCGGGTGAAGCTCTACCTCGTAGTAATCCTTGCCATCATCGAAGTACACATCACTTGCGTCCTCTTCTAGGGGGTGGCCGCTGAACTTTTTGATCCGGATGGTGATGGGCTCGTACAAAGACTGGGCCACCAGATGGTCAAACCGGCCTGATAGAGGTCTGTCATCGCCGCTACGGCCCTTGTTGCTGGTAACCAGCGTGGGTGAGTTGGCGATGGTTGACGTTGGCCCTGAGAAAACGACGATCTTTGGCCTGTCCATGGCAGCTCCCCTGAATTAGATTGTGAATATTTGCTCTGGCGCTATCTAAACCGCGGGTCTTTGTAAAACGCTCTGGTCCACCTTGCGGAGTATCATTTGACCGTCGTTACCGTCGCCCAAAAGCTGGCCGTTGTCCACCATGATCTTGCCTCGAAGAATCACGGTTGTGGGCCATCCCTCAACCTCCCAGCCTTCCCAGGGTGAGAAATCGCGAACGTGTAGGTCAGACATAGCCAAGGCTTTCTTGACGGAGGGGTCAATGATGGCGAAGTCGGCATCGCTGCCAACCGCGATGGCCCCCTTCTGCGGATACATACCGAGTATCTTGGCGGCGTTGCTGGAAGTCACGTCTGCGAAACGCTCTAGGGACATGCCCCGCTTGACCACGGCTTCTGAGTAATTGACGCCCATGCGTATCTCGATACCGATGTTGCCGCCGCGCATATCCTCGATGTTCCTTCCGGCAATCTTGTCCAGATAGGTGGTGAAGCTGCTGTCAGTGGCGGTGAATGACAGATCGTTCTTCATGATGGCGTCCCACAGGCCAAGCCGGTCTTCCTCAAATTTGAGGGAGGGATAGGTGTGGTACTTCATGCCGTCGTCTTCCCGGTAGCGTCCGGCCTCGAAGGAAAGGGCCAGGGTGAGGACCTCTCCGTAAACTGGCTGCCCATTGCTGCGGGCTTCGGCGATCACGTCAACCCCGTCTTGGGCCGTCACATGGACGAAATACATGCCAGCGCCGGTGCGTTCGGCCATGCGGGTAACGTGCCTAAAAGCCAGGTCTTCAACTGCCTTGGAGTGAATCAGGTTGGCGTTGTACCAGTCCCATTGATCCCGCTGTTGGGCCATGAGGTAGTTGTACATCACTAACTCGTCGTCTTCACCGTGGACTGCGAGCATGCCGCTATGGCGGGACACCTGCTCCATCAGGTCATAGAGCCGGCCGGTTTCCAGGCGTCCGCCGGGGGTCAGTGTGCGGCCCTCGTTGCCGGGGGGACGGATATCGGTGGTGAAGACCTTTACGCTGGGGAAACCGGCAGAGACCAACTCTCCGAACCTGGCGATGGAGTCGGGAGTGTTGGAATTTCGGTAGATGACGTGGGTGGCGTAGTCGGTGTAGGCCTGGGCCTGCCAGACCGACATGAAGTCATGGACCCCTTGGGCCAAGTCGCCCTCGTTGTTCACTGGTGTGAAGTCGACCACAGTGGTGGTGCCGCCCCAGATGGCCCCCAGGGAATGTACTGCCGGGCCAGCGTTTGGAGTTCCGGGGACTAGCTCCCGCAGGCCTTCTTGCACATTGGCGGCGGCGTGGGCGTGGGCTTCGACGCCTCCTGGAACGACGATCTTACCGGTAGCGTTGATGGACCTAACGCCCTCGGATGGCAGGACTCCGGGCATGGCGACGGCGGCGATCTTCTCGCCTTCCAATCCGACGTCCCAGTCACCGACTCCGGCTGGCGTAACCACCGTTCCGCCTTTGATTACTGTATCAATCATTGGTTTGTTCCTTCTGGGTTTGTTCCTTCGTGGCGCGTGAATGTTTGGCGGACATTCTAGCACCTGACTGAACCAGGCAGACGATTTTCCAAATTCAGTGGATTTACGCTTGTTATTATTAAGGCAGTTCGTTCGAATTTTGTGGACTCTATGTGGCTAGAGTCTAATACCGACTATTCTCTTACGAAATAGTGCAGAGATTACTGGCGTTTAGGAGGAATGGATATGTCCAGTATCGTCATCAATGCCCCGCCGGATAAAGTCTTCGAGGCCGTCTCAGATTTGAATCGTCATGCCAATTGGGCTGCTGCCGACATCTCAATCATCGCCGAGTAAGAAGGCCCTCCAGCGGAGGCCACACCTATTCATCGGTAAAACGGGCGGCAAACTGGATCGAGTTACCATCACTGGTTTGACCCCCAATGAGAGCCTTGATTTCCATGTGGTGATGCCCAATGGATGGGAACTAGATTGGCAGATATCTGTCTCTGGCGAGGGTGGCGGCTCCCGAGTTCGACGCAATTGGAAGATCACCAAAATTCCCTGGTCTATATCGCCCATGAAACTTTTGGTCGCCGCCGCGACCCCCATGCCCGAAGGCAAGATGGCCAGGAAGATAAAGGCGAAGCTGGAAGGCTCTGACTAGCCGGTAGTCTTTATTGCCAGCTTTTAGACTTGGGTAGATGGTCCATGGCGGGCATCGGTTCCACGTGCTTGGTCACTATGTTCATGGTGCCGCTCCGCCGTGAGACCTTCCCGCGTATGATCAGCAGCGGCTCTCTGATGATCTGACGGTACTTGGCGAATTCGCCGGGCCATACCACCAGTGGGATGTGCCCAAATTCGTCCTCCAGCGTGAGAAATACCGCCTTGGCCAGGGGCCGCTGGCGGCGTATCACCAGTCCGGCCACGGTGACTATATCGCCGTCGGCTTCGGTATCTAGGTCACGGCTGGAAAGGATCCCCCGCCGCAGATGTGGCCGGGCCAAGGCCATCAAGTGGCCCTCCGGATACAGCCCCAGGATGCGGTACTCCTCGCCCATGGTCTCCCATTCGCTCTGCTCCGGCAGTTCCGTCATGTCCTGTTCCACGGGCAGCGGCAGTGGCTGCTGGGTGTTGATAGGCCGGTAGCGCAGGCCAACCTCCCACAAAGCCTGCCGGCGGCCTGTATTCCCCTTCCTCTTTTCAGGCTCCATCTCTGCTGCCGCTGCGGTATTCAACGCATCAAAGGCCCCGGCGGCTACCAAGCTCTCGATTATCTCCCGCTGTAGTCCGGTGCGCCCCATGGCATCGGCCAGACTCTTGAATGGGCCTCCTTTATCCCTGGCCACCACCGCCTGTGACGCCGCGGCATCTCCCATCCCGCGGACGTAGCTCAGCCCCAGCAAGAGGCATTCGTCCTTGATGATGCATTTCTCCCGGCTGTGGTTGATGTCTGGATTCAAGACGGTGATCCCGTGACGTTTGGCGTCTTCCTTCAGGGTCTCGGTGTTGTAGAAACCCATGGGCTGCTGATTGAATATCGCAACGTAAAATTCCAATGGGTAGTAATACTTGAGCCAGGCCATGTGGTAGGCGGTCGCGCCAAAGGCAAAGG